>CAYOPA010000048.1:0-3806 GCA_964405625.1 uncultured Bryobacterales bacterium | reverse complement strand
GTTGCAGGTGCATTACGGCGAGCCGATAGCGCTAGGCAGCTACCTGAACCGCAACCACTTTGCCGGGCTGCTGGAGATCGCGCTGCCGTTCGCCCCGGCGCTGTCGCTGGCCGTATTTCGAGAAAGCTTTCGTGATGACTCGCTCGACCTGCGGCCGGCCCTCATGGCGTCGGCGGGTCTGATTGTCGCGGTGGTGTTGCTGGGCGCCGTGCTCCTGTCACTGTCGCGGTCCGGTTTCGTGATCGCGTTATTGGGCATCCTTCAGGTTGCGCTGCTTTACTTTGTGCCGGCATGGCCGCCGAGGGCGCTAGGGGTTCGTTCAGCGCTGATCGCGGGCGCGCTGGCCGCGGTTTTTCTGGTGGGAGTGCTCTTCTTGCCTTCGGACGCCTTGGTGGGACGGTTCGCCGACCTTGCCTCCACCGAGGAGATCTCGGCTGACGGGCGCGTGGCGATGTGGCGTGAGACTCAAAGCCTGATCGGCGACTACTGGTTCGCCGGTTGCGGATTGGGCGGCTATCGATCCGCCTTCGTCACGTACCGCATTTCCACCCCGATGAGGCAGATTTCCTATGCGCACAACGACTTCTTGCAGTACTTCGCAGAGCTTGGCGTGCTGGGGTTCGCCCTCGGCTTCATCCCGGTCGTGATCATCTGGTGGAGGCTGCTGCGGCGTTTTCGGCTGGACCCTCGGCCGGACCGCCGCTTCCTGGCGCTGGGCTGTCTGGTGTCCATCCAGTCCTTGGCGCTGCACAGCCTGGTGGACTTCAACCTGTACATTCCCGCCAACGCTCTAGCCTTCGCATGGGTGCTGGGGCTAGGCGCGGCGCTGGCGCAGCGGAGTTGGGACGATTCCGCGCCGACAACCCGCCTAAGAGCTGAAAAACGCAGTCCAAGCGCCGAGAACCTCTCAATGGGGAAGTGGCCTCCGCTGCGGTATCATCCTACCCTGAAGGGATAATGCGCGACGACTCCAGCCGACGAGGTTTTCTGGCGCTGACCGCGGCGCTCGGGGCCGCCCTCGGCGCCTGCGGCGATGGCAAGGATACGGCGCCGGCGGAAGGTCCCAGCCGCCTGGGCAAACCGGTCTCCGCCTATGGCGAGCGCTCGCGGTTCGAGACCAGCCGGCGCTATATGGGGCAGACCAAGACCCCCGAGCAGTCCGCCAGCCTGACGCCGCTGGAGGACTCCGAGGGCATTATCACCCCGTCGTCGCTGCACTTTGAGCGACATCATTCCGGCGTTCCGAATATCGATCCGGACAACCATGAGCTGCTGATCCACGGATTGGTCGACCGGCCGCTGCGGTTGTCGATGGCCGATCTGCGGCGTTTGCCGTCGGTATCGGTGGTGCGCTTCGTGGAGTGCTCCGGCAACAGCCGCAGCGAATGGACGAAGCCGGCCCCGACGGCGCAGCTCAGCCACGGCTTGGCGAGCTGTAGCGAGTGGACGGGCGTCTCGCTGCGGTTGGCGCTGGAGGAGGCCGGGCTGAAGCCTGAAGCCCGCTGGCTGATCTGCGAAGGCGGCGACGCGTGCCGCCTGAATCGCAGCCTGCCGATCGAGAAGGCGCTCGACGACTGCTTGCTCGCATACGGCCAGAACGGCGAGGCGCTGCGCCCTGAGCAGGGCTACCCGCTCCGTCTGCTGGTTCCCGGCTGGGAAGGCAATATCAACGTCAAGTGGCTCCGCGTGCTCAAAGCGACGGCCGAGCCCTCCCACGCCCGTGAGGAGACCTCCAAGTACACCGACCTGCTGCCCGACGGCACGGCGCGGCAGTTCACCTTCCACATGGAGGCCAAGTCGCTGATCACCACGCCGGCGGGCGGGAAGAAGCTCGGCGCTCCGGGGTTTCTGGAGATTCGCGGGCTGGCCTGGAGCGGCCGGGGTCTGATTGAGAAGGTCGAGGTGTCGGTGGATGGCGGGACCACATGGCAGGCGGCTGAGCTCCAGCAGCCGCGCTTTCCCAAAGCCTTCACGCGGTTCCGCCTGCCGTGGCAATGGGACGGCGGCGAGGCCGAGCTGCTGTGCCGCGCCACCGACGAAATGGGCTACGTCCAGCCGACGGTCGATGAGCTCATCGCCGCCCGGGGAATCAGCTCGGACTATCACAACAATGGAATCAAGGCCTGGAAGATCCAGGCCGATGGGAGCGTCACCAGTGCTTAGAGTCCCGATCATCCTCGTGCTGGCCTGCTCGGCCGCCTTCGCGCAGAAGTACGGCGTGGGAACCCCGGCGAGCCCGGCCGACATCGCCGCTCTCGACGTTGCCGTGCAACCCGACGGCAAAGGACTGCCGGCAGGGCAGGGAACGGCCGCCGATGGGGCCAAGGTATACGAGACGCAATGCCGCGAGTGCCACGGCGCCGAGGGCAAGGGCGGCGACGAGACCGGCTTTGTCGGCACGCCCGCGGATCTGCTCGGCGACAAGCCCAAGAAGACGGTGGGCAGCTACTGGCCCTATGCCACGACTCTGTGGGACTACATCAACCGCGCCATGCCGTTCGTGCGACCGGGCGCGCTAACGAATGATCAGGTCTACTCCGTGACCGCCTACATCCTGCACATCAACGGACTGATCGGCGAGAACGACCCGCTCAACGCCGAGACCCTGCCTGCGATCGAAATGCCCAACCGCAACGGCTTTGTGCCGGACCCGCGGCCCGACGTAGCGCAAAAATCAAAGTAGAGCGCGCCAAACCACCGCCACGCCAAAGCACACCACGAAGGCGATCGACAACGGCAACAACGCCCCGATCGTGGTCCAGCGGCCGCTGCGCGTCTCCTTCCAGATGGTGATGATGGTCGTTGCGCAGGGGTTGTGCAGCAGCGAAAAGAGCATCAGGTTGACGGCGGTCAGCATCGTCCAGCCGTGCTCGTCCACCAGCAGGCGCCGAATGTCTTCGTACTCGGTGATCTCCGTCATCACGCCCGCGCCGAGGTAGCACATCATCATGGTGGGCACGACGATCTCATTGGCGGGGATCGCGATGATGTAGGCCAGGATGATCACGCCGTCCAGCCCGATGGCGTAGCCTAGCGGCTCCAGGAATGCGATGGCGTGCTGCGCCAAGCTGCGCTCGCCGGCGTCGATGTTCGCCAGCAGCCAGATCACGGCGCCGGCGGGAGCGGCGGTCAGGATCGCGCGCCACAGCACGAACAGCGTGCGGTCGATCAGCGACGTGTAGAGAATGCGCAGGATGCTGGGACGCCGATAGGGCGGCAGCTCCAGCGTGAACGCCGAGGCCTCGCCCTGCAAGACCGTACGCGTCAGCGCCCACGACACCAGCAGCGTAAACACCACGCCCAGCGCCACAATGCCGACCACTGAGCCCGCCGCCGCGACGGCGGCGAAGGCCGGGGGGAAGGAGGCGCCGACAAAGATCACCGACAGCATAATCAGCGTCGGATAGCGGCCGTTGCAGGGCACGAAGTTGTTGGTGAGAATGGCGATCAAACGTTCGCGGGGCGAGTCGATGACGCGCGTGGCGATCACCCCGGCCGCGTTGCAGCCAAAGCCCATCGCCATTGTCAGCGCCTGCTTGCCGTGCGCCCCGGCTTTGCGAAACAGCCAGTCCATGTTGAAGGCGACGCGCGGCAGATAGCCCAAATCCTCCAAGATCGTGAAGACCGGGAAGAAGATTGCCATCGGCGGCAGCATGACCGCGATCACCCAGGCCAGCCCCCGCCATACTCCGTGCCACAGAAAGCCCGTCAGCCAATCCGGCGAGCCCGCCTGCGCGAAAAATCCGGCGCCAACGTCCTCGACCCAAAACAGCGCCTCAGCCAGCATCTGCGAGGGGATATTCGAC
>CAYOPA010000047.1:13271-18485 GCA_964405625.1 uncultured Bryobacterales bacterium | reverse complement strand
GACGGCCGCGTCCGCGACGCGACCATTACCCTGCTGAACTTCGAGAAGTGGGGCTTACCTCATCAGTCGCTCGGCATATTCGAGGACCAGGAACAGGTCAACCGCAAAGTGTTGGCGCGGTTCACCGATATTTGCGAACGGCAATATTCGAGCTTGACGGGCAATCGCGACCGCATCAAGCGCTACCTAAGCGAGACCCTGATCCCCGGCTAAGCCAAAATCTCCGAAATCACCCGCCCCCCGATATCCGTCAGCCGCTTGTAGCGGCCTTCGTGCAGGTAGGTCAGCCGGTCCTGGTCCAGGCCCATCAACCGCAGCAGCGTCGCGTGGACATCGCGAAGCGGGATCTCCTCGCCGGCCGCGCGCACCGAAAAATCGTCCGTCTCGCCGAACGTCGCGCCGGGCTTCACGTCGCCGCCGGCCATCCACACGACCAGCCCGTATTGGTTGTGGTCGCGGCCCGGCGTCGGGGTCACTAGGTTGTTGTCGAACGGCGTGCGGCCCATCTCGGACGCCCACACGACCAACGTCTCGTCCAGCAGCCCGCGCGCCTTCAGGTCCGTCAGCAGGCCGGCAATCGGCTGGTCCACCTCTTGGCAGTGTTTGGGCATGCGGCCCTCGATGTTGCCGTGGTCGTCCCAGCGGTCGCCGCCGGCGCCGTGCAGCACTTTCACGAATCGCACGCCGCGCTCCACCATTCGCCGGGCCAGCAGGCATTGCCGCCCGAACGGCTCGGCGACGGGGTCGTCGAGGCCGTACAGCTTCTTCGTTGCCGCTGATTCGCCCTCCAGATCGACCAGCTCCGGAGCCTTGGATTGCATACGGAAGGCGAGCTCGTAGGAGGCGATGCGCGCCTCCAGCTCGCCGGTGTCGGTGCGCTCCTGCACGTGGCGCTGGTTGAGCCAGTGCAACATGTCGAGCTCTTCGCGCTGCTGGCCTTCGGTAATCTCCTCGCGCCGCCGCAGATCGACGATCGGGGTGTCTCCGGAGCGGAAAATCGTGCCCTGATAGGCCGCAGGCAGGTACCCGGCGCCCCAGACATTCGCGCCGCCAATGGTGGCGCCGCGATGGTCGCCGAGCACGATGTAGCCGGGCAGGTCCTGGTTCTCGCTGCCCAACCCGTAGGTCATCCAGGCGCCGATCGAAGCGCTGCCGGGCAACTGGTTGCCGGTGAGGGTGTGGTAAACGGCCGGGCCGTGGTTGTTGTTATCGACCTTGATGCCGTGGATGAAGGCCAGATCGTCAATCTGCTTGGCCAGGTTGGGCAGCAGGTCGGAGATCCAGCGGCCTGATTCGCCATATTGATTGAACTTCCAGTACGGCGGGATCACCCGGTTCGGCGCCGCCGAGAAGGTGGCGATCTCGCCGACCGTGTTCTTTGCCGTCGGCATCTGCTGACCGGCATACTTTTCGAGCGCAGGCTTGTACTCGAAGGTGTCCATCTGGCTGACGCCCCCCTCCATGAAGAGGAAGATGCAGCTCTTGGCCTTGGCGGGAAGCTGTTGCGGCCGGAGCGCCAGCGGGTTCTCGCGCGACTCAACCGCGGCCAGCGCCTGCTCGCCGGCCAGGATGTTCAAAAACGCCAGCCCGCCCAGTCCCAGGTAGGAACGGCCCAGCAGGTCGCGGCGGGAGATGGTCGGCTTCGTCGGGTGGGGCATGGATGCGTCCTCGCGCTATTCAACGTACAGAAACTCATTGGAATTGAACAACACCCGGCACAAGGCGCTCAGCGATCCCTCGAAGCGCTTGGCGCGGCTTAGCTCGTCGGCGTCGGGCGCCCGTCCCAGCACGATCTGGAAGGCTTGTTGAATCTGGCGCTCCGGATCGGCGCCGGCCAGGGTTTGGATCTTCTCCGCCAGCCGCGCGCCCTCTTCGTGGACGAGGTAGCCGTTGAGCATGGCCAACGCCTGCAGCGGCGTGGTGGTGGAGCTGCGGCGCTCGCACGACTCGCTGAACGGGATCGAGTCAAAGGCCGCCATCATCGGCAACGGCAGCGACCGGCGCTGGAAAATGTAGACCGAGCGGCGCCGGTCGTCTTCCTCGGTCTCGTTCGGTTCCCACATCAGCCCGCCCGTGCGTCCGTAGCGGGCAAAGTCGGCCAGATCTCCCGGCAACGGCGGGAAGACGCTCGGTCCGCCCATTCCCGGATGCAAGCCGCCGCTAAGGTACAAGATGCCGTCGCGAATCGCCTCCGCCTCCAGCCGGCGGCGCTGGAACTTCCACAGCAGGCGGTTGTCGGGATCGATCTCGTTGTTCGCGCAGGCCGGGTTTTCCGAAGACTGGCGGTAGGCGTTCGAGGTCAGCATCAAACGGTGCATCTGCTTGACGCTCCAGCCTTCCTCCACAAAGGTGGTCGCCAGCCAATCGAGCAGCTCGGGATGCGTGGCGCCGGAGCCGTTCTTGCCGAAGTTGCTGGATGTTTCGACGATGCCTCGGCCGAAGTGCTGCTGCCAGATGCGGTTGACCATGACGCGCGCGGTCAACGGATTGTCGGGCGAAGCGATCCACTGGGCGAGCGTAAAGCGCAGGCCCCGTGTGGGGAACTGGCGGTACCGGTCGGTGGTCAGCTCGGCGGGCTCGGAGTGGCCGGTGATGGCGCTGGGGAAACCCGGCTCGACGGCTTCGGCCGGCTGGCGGTAATCGCCGCTGATGAGCACGCGCACCGGGTCCGGCGCCGGTCCGCTGGGCGGGCCGGGAGCGTTGCGCACGGTTAGCACGACGGGTTGCCAGCGCGACAGCCGCCGCCGAAATACGTCCAGTTGCCCCGACAGCTCCGCGTGGCGGTCAATCTCTTCGTCGGTGAACGGCTTCTCGGCGGCGTACTTAGCGTTGATGGCGCCCCGCAGGTCGTCCACGGTCAGCGACTCAAAGCGGCCGTCCGGATTGCCGCGCCCCGCCGCGTAGGCTTCCCGCAGCTTGCCCATGTAGAGCGCTTCGAGCGCCTCCAGCGTCTGCTTCTCGGCCGAATCGCCGGTGCGGTTGGCGTCGCCGAGGAGCTTGGCGTGCAGCCTCCGCTCGGCTTCGTCGAAAATCTCGCCGTCCTCGCGCTTCATCTCCAGGCGAAGATCCTTTTCGGTCAGCTCCTTGCCCTGGGACTCGTTGCGACGCACCCGCACCAGCTTCTCGAGCAGCTCCGCTTCCAGCGCATCGAGCTCGGTCTTCTCCGGACCCTCCTTGATACGCCTTTCGTATTCCGAAATCTTCCGCTTGGCGAGCTCCGCCATCTCGGAGTCGTCATAGGGGACCTCGGGGCGCTCGACGGCGCCCTGACGATCCTCGGTCTGGACGGCGTTGAAGAAGGCTTGCAGGCGGTAGAAATCCTTCGTCGGGATCGGGTCGTACTTGTGGTCATGACAGCGGGCGCAGCCCATCGTCATTCCCAGGAAGACCGAAGAGGTAACCGTTGTCACCTCATTGAGGTAGTTCTGCCGCACCTCGGCCGCGACAAGATTGGAGCGGTCCCACGGCGCCAACCGCAGAAAGCCGGTGGGGATGTAGCCCTGCGGATCGGGTGTGTAGTTGTTGCGCGTTTTGCTGTGCTCGTCGGCGCCGGCGATCTGCTTCACCACGAACTCGTCGTAGGGCATGTCGTCGTTGAGCGCGGAGATCACCCAGTCGCGGTAGCGCCAAGCGTTGCCGATTGCGCCGTCGCCCTCCAGGCCGCTGGTCTCGCCGTAGCGCACCAGGTCCAGCCAGTGGCGGCCCCAGCGCTCGCCGTAGCGCTTGTCAGCCAGCAGCTTTTCCACGAGCCGCTCATAGGCGTCGGGCGCCTCTTCGGCAAGGTATTCGCTGAGCTCGTCCGGGCTGGGCGGCAGGCCGATCAAGTCCAAGTACAGGCGCCGAGCTAGGGTTCGGCGGTCGACGGCGGGCGCGGGCTGCAAGCCTTCCCGCTCCAGCCGGGCCAGCACGAAGGCGTCGATCGGGTTGCGAATCCAGTCGGAATTGCGGGTGGACGGCGGCTCGGGCTTGGTGGGAGGCGTGTAGGGCCAGGCGCCGTCCATCGAGGCCGTTGTGACCGCGTCGGCGTCCAGGTGTTGGACCCACGAGGCGATGGTCTCTATCTCGGCGTCAGTCAGGGCGCCGCCCAGCGGCATCTTGGGAGTGAGCTCGCCGTTGACGGCCTTCACCAACGAGCTCCGCTCGGGATGGCCGGGCACGACGCCCGCGCCGTGCCGGGCGCCGCCGCGCACCACCGCCTCCAATGTCGCCACCGAATAGCCGCTGGCCTTTTGGGCTTCGCTGTGGCATTGAGCGCAGGCCCGGGACAAAATCGGAGCAACATCAGCGGCAAAGTCCGGAATCGGCGCCGCGGCGCTCCAAACCGCCCCTAATAGTAGGGGGGCGAGGAGCCGGACAGGGGATGGTAAGCTCTTTGGCGACATCGTCAAGCGACCTCATGCTAGCGCCCCCGAGCCGCTGGAAGCAAGCGCCTTTAGCAAGTATCAATTAGCTGATAGAGACTCGATTCTGGAAAGATTTCATTGACATCTACTCCCCAATAGGCGTATACCATGGCGAGCCTGCCACGTTGCAGGACCGTTTCAGGAGGAGAGTATGAGACGTTACATAGCCTGGTACCTAGCCGCAGCCTTGCTCGCCGCGTTCCCGCCAGGACAAACCTCAGCGCAGACTGTCGCCGGCTCCATTTCGGGGTTGGTGACGGACTCATCGGGCGGCGTGATCCCCGGCGCCCAGGTTGAGGTCACCGACATCGATCGCAATGTGAGCATCCAGACATCGTCCAACGAGTCTGGATTCTACCTGGTCACCCCCTTGCCCCCGGGGCGCTACCGTATCACCGCCCAAACCGACGGGTTTCGGCGCTTTGTGCTCGAGCCGTTCCCCATCGCCACGCAGCAGAAGGCCGGACTCAACATCGCCCTTGAGGTTGGGCAGGTGACCGAGTCCGTCACTGTAACCGGCGCGGCGCAGCTCGTTGAAACCACAAACTCCACGTTGAGCGGCGTCGTTGAAAACCGCCGCATCGTGGATCTTCCGCTCAATGGCCGCAACGTTTACTCGCTGGCCGCGTTGACGCCCGGCGTGTTCGCGCGGCGCCCGGCGACAGGCATCAACACCGAGGGATTTCACTCCATCGGCATCTTCACCATCAACGGCGGCCGCGACTCCAGCAACGCCATCATGATGGACGGCGTGCCGGTGACGATGAACTCGAACACCAACAACATGAACGCCAACAGCGCCCTGCCGACC
>CAYOPA010000047.1:0-13261 GCA_964405625.1 uncultured Bryobacterales bacterium | reverse complement strand
AGAGTTCCGCATCCAGACCAACTCGTACTCCGCCGAGTACGGGCGCAGTGGCGGCGGCGTGTTGACCCTCGCCACCAAGTCGGGCACCAACCAGCTGCACGGCTCGGTGTTCAATTTCCTCCGGAACAATCGGATGGACTCCAACAACTTCTTTGCGAATCGCGCCGGTCAGGAGCTCGGCACGTTCCAACGAAACGAGTTCGGCTTCAGCATCGGCGGACCGATCATCAAGAACAAGACGTTCTACTTCAACGCCTATGAGGGCCGCCGGCAGCGTCAGCAAACCCTGCGCAACCTGACCCTGCCGACCGACTTGCAAAAGGCCGGCGACTTTTCCCAGACGCTGGCCACCAACGGCCAGGTGCGTCTTATCCACGACCCGTTCTCGGCGACGCCCGACCCGGGCCGACCCGGCGAGTTCATTCGGACGCCATTCGCGAACAACCGTATTCCGATGTCGGCGATGGACCCGGTCGCATTGGCGACGCAATCCTTCTACGGTCCCGGACCCAATAATCCTGGCGACCCCTTTACCGGTCGGAACAACTTCGTGTTCTCGGGAGGGCAACCCAACAACTCCAACCGCAACACGATGAAGATCGATCATCAGATCAATCAGAACCAGCGCATCTTTTTGCGTCACACGCTCTACGATGTCGTCAGCGAGGCCCCAGAGCTATGGGAAGGCCCTGGGTGTCCCGACGGCGGCTGCTTCACCAACAACGAGGCGATGAACAACGCCGCGTTTGAGTACAGCAACACGCTCAGCCCGACCTCGCTGCTGAGCGTGCGTTACGGCTTCGCGCGTTCGATCCTCGACCGCGGCTCCAACCACCTGGGGTTCCGGCCGTCCGAGTTGGGTTTGCCGGCAAGCGTGGAGCAAGGCGCGGATTTGGTGGCGTTTCCGGAGTTCAGCATCGAGGAGATCACCGCCCCCGGCCTGCGACACCACTGGAACTTCCGCTCGGCCAACATGTCGCACACACTTAACGCGACTTATTCCAAGGTCGTCGGCAGCCACAGCTTGAAAGTGGGGGGCGAATGGCGCGCCAACCTGATCAACCACATGCAGGCCTCCTGGCAGGCGCTCTTCCAATTCAACCGCGGCATGACCGCCGGTCCTGACCCGCGCCGCGTGGCGGCGAACTCAGGCTTCGGCTACGCCTCGTTCCTGCTCGGCGCCGGTTCCGGCGGTCGGGTGGTAAACGGCTTGCGCCCCGCCCTATCCAGCAAGTCTTTCGGAGCTTACATCCAGGACGACTGGAAGTTCAGCCGCAAGCTGACCATCAACCTGGGCCTACGCTGGGACGCCGAGACCGGGCTGACGGAGCGCTACAACCGCTTCGCCGTGTTCGATCCCGACGTTCGCAGCCCCTTGAGCGACGGTTCCGGAATGGATCTGCGCGGCGGTTGGCGGTTCCCCGGCGTGGACCTGCCGTCGGGCCGCAACCTGCGCAATCCTGAGTGGGACAATATCTCGCCCCGTGTAGGCATCGCTTATGAGATGACTCCCGGGACAGTAATCCGCGTGGGCTACGGCGTCTTCTACGCCATGGCGCCCTGGGGCGCCAACCACTACGGCACCTCGCCGTTCGTGGCCAGCACCCCGTGGCTGACCTCTCTGGATGGCGCCAACCCCAACGACTTGTTGAGCAATCCATTCCCCGATGGAGTGGTGCAGCCGGAGGGCGCCTCGGGCGGGTTGTTGGCCGGCAACGGCCTTGGCGTCGGCGGTCCGGTGCCCAGCACGATGACCAATACCTACAACCAGCAGTGGAACTTCACCATTGCGCGTCAGTTCGGGCAGAAGATGGCGACTGAAGTCTCTTATGCCGGTAACAAGGGCAACAATCTGCCGATCCGCAACGGCTGGCAGATGAACCAGTTGCACCCGACGCAGATCTCGCCCGATGCGGGCCTGCTCGAGCTGGTGGACAACCCGCTGCATGGGCTCGTGCCGATTGGCGTCATGTCACGGCCTCAGGTGCAGCGCGGCCAGTTGATGCGGCCGTTCCCCCAGTATCCAGGCGTATCCTTTGCGGCTCCGGGTTGGGGCAACTCCAACTACCATGCCCTACAGGCCAAGCTGACCAAGCGCTTCGACAGCGGCGACACGATCGTGGTCGCCTACACGTTCTCCAAGCTGATCTCCGACGGCGGCGACAACGCTTGGGACAGCGCGCTGTGGCGGGACTACTACTGTCGCTCTTGCGACAAATCCTTGTCGCCGTATGACCAGCCCCAGCGGTTGGTGACCAGCTTCACCTACGCTTTACCGTTTGGGCGCGGGAAGCAGTTCGGCTCGGGCTGGAACCGGGCCGTCGACGCCATCCTTGGCAACTGGCAGACGAACGGCATCCTGACGTTCAACAGCGGCCTGGTGCAGCAGTTCAGCGTGCCGGCGAACACGAGCTTCTCGTTCGGCGGCGGCCAGCGTCCGGACTCCACGGGCGTCGATCCTCGGCTGAACCAACCGCACATCGACCGCTGGTTCGACACGGATCAGTTCTTGATTCCGCAGCCCTACACATTTGGAAACGTCGCTCGCGTCCACCCCACGGTGCGCACGGACGGCATCCAACAGTTGGACTTCTCGGTGTTCAAGGACATCCCGGTTAACGAGCGCGTCAAGGTGCAGTTCCGCGCGGAGTGGTTCAACTTTACGAACACTCCGATCTTCAACAACCCGGCGGCCACGGTGGGCTCCGGCAGCTTCGGCATCGTCACCAGCCAGGCCAATGGGCCTCGCCAGACCCAGCTCGCGCTCAAGATCCTGTTCTGATCTGGAGCGACTCTGTCAACCCCCACCGGGGCTGGCGGATAGGAAAGGGCCGGTCGACCTCTGGAAAGAGGACGACCGGTCCTCGTTTTTGGAGAAGCGGGAGAGAAGACGGCGCGGCGGCAAACGCGACGATGAACCACTGTGATACGCGTGGGTCGGAGCCGCATGGTCATGATCCGTCGGGAGCTGCCTCGGATTAGCGCACGGGCGACCGAACGCGCCTCCTCCGACCGACAGTCCGGGGACGGACGAAGGCCCGAACCGAGAACCCGTGTGGTTCGCTATGCCCGTGTGGTTCGCTATGCCCGTGTGGTTCGCTATGCCCGCGTGGTTCGCTATGATTGACGCGTGCCGGAAGCAGCAACCTTCAATCGACGACAGTTTCTGGCGGCCTTTGGGGCCCTGGCGGCTTCGGGCGAGAGCGCGCGGAACGTGCTGTTCATCGCCTCCGACGATCTCAACCACGCGCTCGGCTGCTACGGCCATCCCCTTGTTAAGTCACCCCATATCGACCGCTTGGCGGCGAGCGGCGTGCGCTTCGACCGCGCCTATTGCCAGTTCCCGTTTTGCGGGCCGAGCCGGGCTTCGTTGCTGACCGGATTGCGGCCTGACACGGTGCGCGTCACCACCAACGAGCGGGTTGATTTTCGTGAGCACCGGCCCGACACGGTGACGTTGCCGCAGATGTTTCGAAACCAGGGCCGGAAGTCGCTGCGCGCCGGCAAGATTTTCCACATGGGCGTGCCGGGCGGGGTGGGGACGATGGCCTATCAGGACCCGCCTTCGTGGGATGTCTCCATCAGCCCGCCCGGCCTGGAGGGCGACAGCCCGGGCGAAGGCGGCGACCCCAATCCAGGTCTGCGCAACGGCTTGCGGATGCAGTGGGTCCGCACCGCCGACGATACGGGCCAAGCCGATACGGTCGCCACCGACCTGGCGTTCGAGTGGCTGGCGGAGAGCCGCGACCAGCCGTTCTTTCTCGGCCTGGGTCTGGTGCGCCCGCACGTGCCCTTCGTGGCGCCGGCCGAATTCTACGATCTGTACCAGATCGACGACATCGAGCCCATTCGTAACCCGCCCGACGACCTCGACGACATCCCGGCGGCCGCGAAGGACTTGCGGCCCTTCCTGTGGAACAACATGGGCATGAGCGAGACGGACCAGCGGCTGGCGCTGCGGGGCTACTATGCGTCGGTTTCGTATATGGACCGGCAGGTCGGCCGCGCGCTGGACGCCCTGGAGAAGAACGGGCTGGCCGACAACACCATCGTCGTCTTCTTCGGCGATCACGGCTGGCACTTGGGCGAGCACACGCATTGGCAAAAGATGAGCCTGATGGAGGAGAGCGTGCGCGCGCCGCTGATCATCAGGGCGCCAGGAGCCAAGGGCAACGGCCGTTCCACTCGGGCGCTGGCGGAGCTCGTCGATCTGTTCCCGACGCTGGCGGATCTCTGTGGGCTGGAGGCGCCGCCGGGGCTCGAGGGCGTCAGCCTGCGGCCGGTGCTGGAGGACCCGAGCGGGTCGGTCAAAGATGCCGCTTTCAGCCAGATCGAATACGAGGACCGCATCTACGGCCGCACGGTGCGGACAGATCGCTACCGCTTTATCGAGTGGCGCGGCGACGGGGCGGGGGAGGAGCTCTACGACCACCAGACCGATCCCCGGGAATTCACCAACCTCGCCGCGGACCCCAGCCACGCGGATGTCGTGCGGCGGTTGCGCGAGCTGCTGGCGCCGGCGTGGGCGGCGGCCGTCGCCTGATTCCGAACCAAACAAACGTGGGGCGGACCGAACCGGCCCGCCCCCTCCAGCTCCAACAGTTCACTCAGGCCCGCGACGGAGCGGTGGCGCAGGCGCCTACGCCTGCCGCCTCGACCCCCAGGTCGAGGCCCCTGAGTGGGATCGCGGGAACGTCGTCGATACGCGACGACGCGTCTCGGCTGGAGCCGCGCGCCACATTTCCTCGGATTGTCGGCCAAGAGGCTGCGCCAGTCGGACAGGATGCAGAAACTACGTGGGGCGGACCGAATCGGCCCGCCCCACGAGGTTGCTAAAACTCAGCCGGCGCCTTAGAAGACGTACTTTAGCGCGAACTGAATGCGGCGCGGCTCGTCCGCTTCGTTGATCAGACCGACGTTGGGCGTGCCGACGGCGGTGTTGGGCTGGCCAAAGGCCGGCGTGTTGGTGAAGTTGAAGGACTCAAACCGGAACTGCACGGTGTGTCCCTCCCACGGCAGCATGAAGTTGCGAGCCACCATGACGTCGATGTTCCGGCGGCCCGGGCCTTCCACCAGGTTGCGGCCGGCGTTGCCGAACACGCCCGGAGCGCTGCGGGTGACGAAGCTGGTATTGAACCAGCGATCGATGGACCGCTCCGACCTCGGCAGGTGCGGCGAAGCCACCACGTCGCCGCGCTGAGCGCCGCCGACGTTCGTGCTCTGCACGTTGATCGTATGATCCTGCGGCACGCCGCTCATCAGGGAGACGATGCCGCCAAGCTGCCAGCCGCCAAGGAACCAAGAGCCCGGTCCGGATTGCAGGTACTGCCGGCCCTTGCCGAAGGGCAGCTCATAAACGGCGTTGGCGACGTAGACCAGACGCCGGTCCAGGTTGGCCCGTCCGCGCTCCAACGACAGGTCGTGCTGGAAGGCGCGGCCGGAGCCGCCCTGCTCCAGGTTCTCGTTGCCGAAGTTGATGTTCTTCGACCACGTGAACGAGCTCAGGAAGGTGAAGCCCTTGGTGAAGCGCTTCTCGGCCTTGACGGTCATCGAGTTGAAGTTGGCGTTGAGCATGGCTTCCTGCAAGCCGATGCCGCCGAACTGCTGCCACGGGCGCCGCTGCGCGACGTTAATGGTCGGATGCGGCGTCAGCGGCGTGTTCAGGTTGCGGCCCGTCCACATGTGCGACGAGCTGGTGCCGATGTACGCCCCCGTCAGGATGATGTCGCCCGGCAGCGTGCGCTGCAGGTCGAAGAACCACTGGCCGACGTAAAACGTCGGTTGGTAGTCGTGTGCCGGGGAGATCCCCACGCCGGGCAGCACCTCGCCGGTCCGGAACGGGGGCAACCCTTCCCGCACGAAGATTGGCGTGGTCTCGAAGTTGGTGAAGTTCGCGAGCGCAATCTCGCCGGCCAACGGCGGTCCCGTGTTGAAGCGCGCCGACTCGCTCATCGGATTGTCCGGCTCGCCGTAGTAAATGCCCGCGCCGGAACGGATGACCGTCTTGTTGTTCAGGCGGTAAGCCAGACCCAAGCGAGGAGCGAAGTTGCTGCGGTCTTGCTGGCAGCCGCAGTCGCGGCCGTTGCGCGGGAACACAAAACCCTCCTGTTCCGGAGAGATGTTGTTGATCATCGGCAGCATGTAGCGCGCTACGGTCTGATTGGCCGGGTCCGGGAAGATTGGATTCTGGATCATCTCGTAACGCATGCCGATGTTCATCGTCAGCTTCGGAGTGACCTTCCAGTCGTCCTGGATGAAGAAGCCGTAGTAGGGAACGACCCCCGTTTCGCCCTGCGGGCTGCCGGTGTTGCCGCCGGTGACCCAGCCGAGCATCATGTCCGCCAGACCGTTGCCGGTGTTGGCGCGGCTGGGACCGCTGTTGGGAAGCTCCGAGGTAAAGTTGCCCGAGAATGTCAGGTTGCCGCGCCGGTGGCGCTGCGCCTCTCGGAAAATCTCCGTCCGGCGAACCTCGCCGCCAAATTTGATGGTGTGGTTGCCCTTGATGATCGACAGGCTGTCGGACAGCATGAAGTTGTTCAAGTCATTGAAGTTCGGCCAGAAGCCGCGCGGACCGACCGAATTAAAGCCGGAAACGCCGAACAGCGCGAAGCCGTTGTCCTTGCCGTCGTTGAGCGTGTCGCCGAAAGCGCCCTGAATGCCGAGCTGCTGGTTCATATTCTCCCGGATCGGAATATCGAACGTCGTCGGGAAGTAGGTGTAGCCGACGCGCAGCTCATTGAAGACGCTTGGCTTGAGAGCGCTGCTGAGGTTGAAGGCCCAGTTGTGGCCCAGCAAATCCACCGTCTGGCCCGTACCGCCGAGGGCGGGGGTCGGCAGGATGCCGTTCTGAAAAATGAACTGGTCACGGAGCGAGTAGCGCGCGAAGAAGCGGTGCTTGTCGCTGAAGTTGTGGTCGAAGCGCATGTCGTACTGGTGCGCGTCGTCGGAGTCCGAGGGTGAGAAGAAGAAGTTGTTTGGAAGGTGGTCGCGGCCGGCGACGTTCGGCGCCGGGTAGAGAGCGGCCACCCGCATCGAGACTGGATCAAACCGGGTGCTCGGGATGCGGTTGTTTGGGAACTGCGAACGGATGGCGCCCGGACCCGTGCCGGACAGGGTCAGCGGGTCGTAGACATTGCGACGGACCGCCGGCTGCTCGGAGAAATCCCCGGCCAACGCTTGCAGGCTCGGTACGCTCGAGATGAAGCTCTGGCCCAGGCGGATTTTCGTGCCTTGGTAGCTGAAGAAGAAGAACGTCCGGTTCTTGATGATCGGACCGCCGATGGTGCCGCCGTACTGATTCTGGCGGTAGGTTGGCCTGGGGGCGCCCACGCGGTTGGCGAAAAAGTTCGAGCCGTCGAGCTTGTCGTTGCGCAGGAACTCGTACACCGAGCCGTGGAAGGCGTTGGTGCCCGACTTAGTGGTCACCAAGACCTTGGCTCCGGCGCGGTATCCGTACTCGGCCGACATATTGTTGGTCACAACCTTGAACTCGGAGACGGCGTCCACGGGCGGCTTGACCGCCTGCGCCTGGAAGCCCAGAGCGCCGCCGGAGTTGCGCGACGAGTTGTCCATGCCGTCGAGCAGGATGTTGTTTTGAGCGACGTTGATGCCCATGGCGCGGAAACCGCCTTCGCCGCCGCGCTCGCCGTCCTGGCGGGTGCCCTTGCCGAGCGTGCGCGAAGGCAGTACGCCGGTGGTGAACTGCGCCAACTGCAAGTAGTTGCGGCCGTTGAGCGGCATCTCCAGAATGCGCTTGGAGTCGATGACCTGGCCGACGTCGGTCTGCTCGGTTTGCAAGAGCTGCGAGGCGGCGGAGACCTCAATAATCTCGACCACGTTGCCCACGTTCAAGGCGAAATTGACGCGGTTGACGAGACCGACCTCGACTCGCACCTGCGGGCGCTCCTGCGGCGCAAAGCCGTCAGAGGTCGCGGTCACCTGATAGATGCCGGCGTTAAGCGACGGGACGATATAAAAACCGGCCTCGTTCGTGGCGACGTCGATGGTGACGCCGGTGGCGTTGTTCGTGACGCTGACAGCGGCGCCGGGAATGACGGCTCCGGAATTGTCGCTCACGACGCCCTGAATGGTGCCCTGCGTCTGCGCCCACATGGCGACCGACGCGGTCAGGCACAGGATCACAAGTCGTAGTGATCTTGCGTACATGAAACCCCCTGTCTTACTAACCTTTTGGCTCTATGCGATCGAGTCGGGCTAATGGCGACCGCCTGCCCGACCCAGGCTGGCGAGCGGTAATACGCACTGCGCGTTGACTCGCTGAGCGCCCCTCCGAGGCGCCGACCGCAACCGCACTTTCAGACGCATGGTAGCACGACGTAAACGGTTCCGAATAAGGGACTTAATGCTCCCATGGATTTGGGATTGGAAACCACCCTAATCGAGGAGCTATCATCCGGACGCCCTCGTCCGCCCCCCGATGGTCAAACGACGGCAAGCCGTCGCGACCCCGCCTGAACAAGCCTTCGATCGGGCTCGGTACAATGGGGCCCGAATGAAGCGACGCGATTTTGCCAAAACTGCAGCCGCCGCGGCCGCCGTCCTGCCCGCAGCCGCAAAGGTTGGAGGCCCCCAGACCATCGATGATTTCCAGCGCCCCGAGTCCTTCCACGCCGGTCACGGCTGGCACTCGCTCAACCCCGGCCACTGGGAAATCAAGGGCGGCAGCCTGCCTCGGCGCGTCCGAACGTGGGGCGCGCAGCCTCGCCGACGGTAGCGTGCCGGTCGTCGACTTGGTCGGCGTGACGCGCGGATCAAAAATCTCTGTAACTGCTTTTTATAGCAAGCAAATACAGTCACAAATCGTAGTTACAGCTTGAAGGTCATGACGAGCTCTGATATCGGACGAATGCGCGAGGACTGGGACCGTCGCGCCCGCGAAAACGCCTTCCACTATGTGGCCAGCGGCCGGACGGATTGGACCGAGGAGGAGTTTCGGGCTTCGGGCGAGCAGTCGGTCCGCGAGCTGATCCTCGACGACCAGGCGCGGCTGTGTCCGGATGGCGACTGGAAGTCGAAAACAATGCTAGAAATCGGCTGCGGCGCGGGGCGCATGACCGGCCCGCTGGCGGAGATCTTCGGCGAAGTCCATGCCGTCGACGTCAGCGGCGAGATGCTCCGGATCGCTCGCGATCGGCTGGCGGATAAGCCGAACGTCCATCTGCATCAGATCGACGGCCGGACGCTGGCGCCTTTGGGCGACCGTCGCTTCGAGCTGGTTTTCAGCACGATCGTGTTTCAGCATATCCCCGATCCAGCCACGATTGAATCACTCGTCGAAGATTCTTGTAATCATGTAGTTGATAGAGGAATTCTAAAGCTTCACTTTCAGGGTGACCAGTCGATCGGGGTGGCGGAGCGCGACACTTGGCTGGGCGCCACTATCTCCGTGCTGGACGTATTGCGGTGGTGCGCGGAACACGGGCTGGGGCTGGTCGCGTCCTCCGGCGTGGGAACGCAGGAGATGTGGGTTTGGCTGCGCGCGGGAGCGGAATCGGACCCCGCGGCCGAGCTAGAGATGCTGCTGGCGTCTGAACGGGAATGGGAGCGGACTCGGGAGGCGCTCATCGCAAGGACGCGCTGGGCCCGGGAACTGGATGCCGCCGCCGAGCGTCTGCGTGCGCACTTACAGAAGATCTACGGCTCCCCGGCATACCGGCTAGGACGGCGGCTGGGCTTGGCGCCCGAACCGATCGACGAATCCAAGGACGCCTAGCTCTTCCCGATGGCGTAAAGGTGATCGTCGGTCCGGATGAACAGCGTTCCGCCAGAAACCGCCGGAGACGCCAGAGTCCGCTCGCCCAGGTCATTCTCCGCCACGACCTTAAACTCGCGGCCGGCTTCCACGATCGTTGTCTTGCCATCCTCGTCCGTGAAATAGATCTTGCCGTCCACGACGATGGGTGAAGCCGAGAAGACGCCTCCTAAGCGCTTCTTCCATAACGACTTGCCGGTCTCGGCGTCCACGGCGCCGGCGATCCCGCTCTCGGTGGCCATGAACAGCACCCCGTCGGCATGGACGACCGAGGAGACGTACGGCCCGCCAGTGCCCACGCGCCACAAGACGCGCGGCTCGTCGCCGTCCACGCGCGTCGCCAAGTAGGGCGAGCTGTTGTAGCCTCGGTTGGTGTAAACGACGCCCTCGTGGTAGACCGGGGTGGCGACCGGAACGCGGTTGGGCTCGTCCACTTCCCAGACCGTTTCACCCGTGTTCGGGTCGACCGCTTCCAGCGAAACGCTGGTGTTAATCATCAGCAGGTCGCCATCCTTGCCGGGCACGAGGAACGGCGTGGTGTAGGAGCGCTTGTCGCCGCCGCGGTCGCGCTTCCAGCGGTCCTTGCCTGTGGCCTTGTCGGCCGCCAGCAGGTAAGCGTGCTCCGGGTGATCGACCAGCAGCAGCAGAGAGTCGCCGTAAAGCGTGGGTGAGCTGCCGTGGCCCCAGCGCACATCAAAAGCAGCGTTGTCCTGGGCCAGGTTGCGCTCCCATTCGATGTCGCCGTCTAGCGTCAGGGCGACGATCAATCCAGTGCCGAACCAAGCGTAGACGCGCTCGCCGTCGGTGACGCAGCTCGGGCTGGCGAGGTTGTGTTTGCGGTGCACTCCGGGCAACGAGTCGCCAGCCTCGAAGCCCTTTTCCCACAGCAGCTTGCCGTCCTTACGGTGGAAAGCCTTGACGACGAAACGAACCCCGTCAACGTCCATTTTCTTCGCGTCCCGAGCGCCCTCGAAGTCATTGGCGCCATCGGTCAGAGGCCCGTCGCCGACCTGCGTGGGGAGGAAGATCCGGTCTCCCCAAACGATCGGCGTGGAGGTTCCCCAGCCTTCCAGCGGAGCCATCCAAACTACGTTCCGCGTGGGGCTCCAGCTTGTGGCGACGCCGGTTTCGCGGGAGACGCCGTCGCCGGTGGGACCGCGCCATTGGGGCCAGTTTTCCGCCGAAGCCGTCAGCGCGGCCAATAATGCGAGGGGGAGGGCTGCGAATCGCATGGCCTTCAGATTAACGGGTCGTACAGGCTGCGCCAACCCCTGTATCGCATCGTTCAAGGTGCGGGGGTTGCAGTCGTCAATCGCTCGGCGAGCTCGCGGCGGAGGACCGGGCCCGTCTTGTTGGTACGTTGCGGCGGCAATTCCGGGCCGTTCCAATCCGTCCAGTAAAACGGCAGGTCGGGGTGGAACCAATTGCGATGGTCGCGCAGCATCCAGCCCTGCTCGACGGCAATCTCCAAGGCCTTCGAGTGCGGATGCCCGGTCGGCACGTCGAGCAACCCGGTCCCGGGGTCGGCGACATCATGCCCAAGAAAAGCGGTCAACGCCCGGGCGGCCTCCGCCCTGGTCAGCATCGCCTCCGGCGCCGCGTGCAAGTCATGCTCGCTGAGCGGGTACCAGCCGCGCGCGGCGGCAATCTGGATCGCTTCGAACGCAGGGTGATCGAGCGGCAGATCGTCAAACCAAACCAGCGCGACGCCTGACCGTGCGAGCTCGCGCTGCACTTCCCCAACCGCCGGCCGCCGCCCAAGATCGATGGCCAGTCCCGCAAAGATCGCCGCCGCCTCGCCTACGTTCCACTCCACCGGATGCAGGCGGTAGGCGCCATTCGTAAGGTGGGTCACGCCGATGTTCTTTCCGGCCGGCAACAGGTTGTCCACACCCTTGGGCAGCATCGTCCCCAGCGGAATCTGGAACGGCCGCGGCATCATCATGCGGCCGCGCTCGTTGGCGCCGCAGGGGTGAATGTCCACCATATAGAAGCCCGTGCCGACGGAATCCGGAAAAAGCCGCGCCCGCGAACCGCTTTGGTACTCGAGCACGATGTCCTGCTCCACCACGCGCCCTTCGCCGACAATGCGGCGCGACTCGCGAATGTAGGGAAACTGCGATAGACCGTCCTCGGACGCCATCTCCTCGGTGACTAGCCGCAGACCCGGATAGCCCGCGCCATCCACCTCGTTCTGCAACCAGTAAAGGAACGAGTAGGCCTGCCGCTTGGCCTGCTGGAGGATGCGCGCCTGGTCCAGCGGCGACCCGTCCAACAGCGACTCGTCCTTGTAGTCCTGGCGAGGCCAGTTGATCAGCGCACGGTCGGGCGGCGGGTTATCGCCCGCGATTTGCTTGGCCGCGCGCACCCGCCGCCAGGTAAAGAAAGGCCCCGGCGTCTGGTTGTTGGGGATCGGCGGCGCTTCGCCGAACATTTCGTAGATCACCTCGCCTTTCCAACCATATTCGGTGGAATAGTTAAAGCTCATGGTGAAGGGCGCGTTGTCGCGGAACTTCTCGTAATCCGGCGGTTTGGCGATGCGGTGCTCTTCGCCGTCGCGGCGCTCCAGGATGAACGGGTAGGTGAAGCTCTGCACGCAGGCCGGGTTCGGCTCGGCCGCGGCATGGGGCTCACCGGTTTCGGCGCGGGCCTCCGAGCCAGCCACGTAGGGGACGCCGGCCATCGGCAGCAGATCGCCGAGCTCGGTGCCGTCGAGGAACCATGCGGCCTCAAACCGGACGGCCTCATCACGGTCGAAAGCGTAGGCCAGCGCCGAGCGGATGCGGCCTTCCCGAACCTCCAAGTCCAGTGTTTTGGTGCGAGGAAAAACCCGGATGCGCTCGCCCCGTTCGGCGACCGTCTCGCCGATCACAGCCCGGCCGAAGCGCGGCTCAAAGCACAGCGGGGAAACGAAGCAGGCGCCGGGATTGAAATTCTCCCGCGAAGCAATCTCCGGTTTCCAGTTGTAGCCGGCAAGGGAGCTCCGGCGGATGCGATCGCGCAGCTTGTGGTAGCTTCGGGTGGCGCCGGTGCGTTCGATGAAGCGATGCTCATCGAGCGCGGAGACGCTCAGCAATTGGCCGCCGATCTCGTCAGTCTCCTCCAGCAGGCAGACCGAGTGGCCGCGATCGGCCGCGCGCAATGCGGCCGCCAGGCCGCCGGGGCTGGCGCCGGCAACCAGCAGATCGCAACGCTCGGTGCGCGGCGAGCCGGAAACCTCCACCGTCCGCACCCACTGCGCCGGATCGCCCTCCACGCCAACCCGCTGCACATCAACCACCTGATAGGTTTGGCCGGCCAGCGAGGCCGCCGATACCAGGATCCAAAAGATTGCAAACAAAAGCGCCGTAAACTGTTTCAGCATGAGCCCCGCCATGATAGCCCGCCGCTGAGCCAAGTCTCGTAACCTCGAAGATAGCGACATCGTCGTTCATGGTGCGCATAGGCGCTCGTGAAGGCTACCCAACGCCGGATCGAGTCGCTATACTC
>CAYOPA010000046.1:10346-18575 GCA_964405625.1 uncultured Bryobacterales bacterium | reverse complement strand
CGCGGTTGTATTGCGCGGCCGTGAGGGCGGCCGCGGTCGCGGCGGTTTTGACGAAGCGCCGGCGGTTGACCTCGCCGGACTTGGGCGTGAAAATGTCAGGAGGTTGCATGGCGCTCAGTATCCTAGCAGGCCACGTCCTGTCAGGTCATGGCCTGCGTCGCGTCGTTAACAACAAGGCGTCCGGGAATTTTAAGCAGCGCCGGGATTTGAGCCGCTCGAAGCCGCTTTCGGCGGTCCATCGCGACAGGTCGGCGACGCTGTGCAGCCCGGCCCCGGAGGTCAGCCGGAAAAACAGCGCCAGCGCGTCGCCGGCCGACGCCCGCTGTCTGTCGTTCCGGACAAAGTCCCAGATGGCCAGCACGCCGCCCGGCCGCAGCGCGTCGGCGGCCTTGAGCAGGATCTGTTGCACCTGCGCCGGCTCGAAGTGGTGCAGCAGGTTCGCCAGCAGGACCACATCGTGTCCCGAACCCCAGCAGTCGCGCACGATGTCGCACTCGCGGTGCGTGACGAGGCCGTCGAAGCCTTGCTCTCGTGCGACATCTCGCACCGCCGGAACCGCCTGGGGCAGCTCCAGCACGGTCGAGCGCAGGGCGGGATGCCGCTCACAGACCGCCGCGCCCAGCAAGCCGTGACCGCCGCCCACGTCCAAAAGGCTCACGGCGTCGTCTGGAACAGGAACGTTCGCGCCGAAAAAACCACGTAGCGGCTTGGCGACCTGGAGCATGGCTTGCTGGTAAGTCCGCCAGTCCCCTTCCGAGCGCATTTGGTGGAAGTCCAGGCCCCGGCCGGTCCGGACCACCTCCTCCATGTGGCCCAGCATCTCCCACTGCGTTTGGTTCCATTCCACGTAGGCGACGAGGCTGTCGGGGGAATCGCGCAACAGTCCGCGCGCGCTCAAGGGCGTGAGACCAAACTTGTCGCCGTGCTGAGACAGGTATCCGGACACGACCAGCGAGCGCGGCAGCAGTTCCAGGGACTGCTCGTCAAGCGACCGAGCGGCGGCGATTTCCGCGACCGCGAGGGGGCCGCCGCGCAGTTCCTCAAACACGCCAAGGGTCACGCCCGCCATCAACGTGCGGGCCTTCATCATCGAGCACAGGCAGTCCATCACCGGGATCGGCGCCAGACCGAACCACAGGCCGATTCGCTCGTCTAGATTGCCTGGGATCGCTCCGTATCGCATTCGTCACCGCCCCTCCGCGCCGGTCCGGTTGTCGCCAGGAGCCTCACTCCGGCAGGCGAGAGACGATTCTTGCTACGAGCTTGGAACGGAGGGTTGCAGCCCCAGGTTACGGACCGGCGGACGAGCGCGCAACCAAGCCGAACCAAGCCCAGTGCGAACAAAAAGGGGCGGAGCCGCGCTTCAGCGGCTCCGCCCCCTGGTTGCATGGTTGGTCAGGCTCAGAAGCGGTACTTCAGGCCGAACTGGATTACGCGCGCCTCGTTGGGCACGCCCGCGGCGCCCTGGCCGGCCGTCGTAATCACGCCGAACGATTCCGGCGCGGTCACCGAACGGCCCGGAGCGCCGAGGTTGACCACGTTGAAGGCGTTAAAGAATTCCGCGCGGAACTGCAGCGAGTGCCCTTCCACGATCCGGATGTCCTTGATCGCCGACAAGTCAACATTGTCCATGCCCGGCAGGTAGATGGGCATGCGCGAGGCATTGCCGAACTGACCCAGCGGGGTTACGAAGAAGGCGTCGGTGTTAAACCAGCGGTCCCGCGAGCGGTTGTCCCGGCCGGGGAATCCGACCTGGCCCGGCACGACGCTGGGCCGCGAATTCACGCCCGTGCCCGTCGTGTCGCCGACGCCCAGCAGGTTCGAGGCGAACCCGGTGGACACCGTGACGATGGCGCCGATTTGCCAGCCCTCCAGCACCCGGCGCGCCACGGCGTTGTTGATGGGCCCGGTCGGGACCTGGTACATCGAGGCCAGCGAGAAGCGGTGCCGAATGTCAAACGCCGCCGGAGCGAACTCCGCGTTGATGTCGTAGATATTCTGCACGCCGCCGAGGAACGAGCCCCCGCCGACGGTGGAGATATCCGCGTTGCTCAGCGTCTTGGCGTAGGTGTACGAGGCCAATACGTTCAGGCCCTGCGCCATTCGCCGTTCGGCTTTCATCTGTAGCGAGTGATAGTGCGAGCGGCCAATCGACTTGGCGGAGTTGATGGCGTTGAATCCCGCCAGCGGGCGCCTTGCGGCGACCGAGGGCTGACCAGGGCCCGGCACGATCGGGTTGACCGGGCGGTTGGCGTCAAAGCCCATCGTCAGGTTGTTGCCCTTCGATCCGACATAGCCCATGTCGAAGATCACTTGGCCCGGCAGCTTCTTCTGCAGGGTGAAGTTCCATTGCTGGTTGTAGCTGTCGCGCAGGTTCGGATCGAGCGCGAAGGCCCCGAACAGGCCTCGCGCCGTGCCCGTGCCGCTGAAGGCTTGGTCCACGCGGATCGGATTGTCAAACGTGCCGCTGAATTGGAAGGTGTTGACGATCGGCGCGTTCAGCGTCAGCACCGTCCACGAGTTCGTGATCTCCGGCGTGAAGTACACGCCGTAGCCGCCGCGGACCACGAAGTCCTTCACCGCGCCAGGCTGCCAGGCGAAGCCGATGCGCGGGCCGAAGTTGTTGCGGTCCGGGTTGACCAGATCGCGTCCAGGCGCTCCCGCGAGATTGTCCGTGAATCCGGGAATGTCGCGCAGCCACTGCTGCGAGGCGACGAAACCCGGGGTCGAGCCCATGAGCTCAAAGTTCGCCGCCGGTCCGTCCTGCGACGGCACCGAAAAGAACTCGTAGCGCATGCCGAAGTTGAGCGTGAAGCTCGGCTTCACCTTCCAGTCGTCCTGGATGTAGTAGCCGTGCCACCAGTTGGTCATGTTCGTGAAGAACGGCTCCACGCTGATCTGGGCGTTGGTCGCAAGACCCAGCAAGAACGACGCGAACTGATGCTCGCGCACTGGCGAAGCGCCGCCCGAGGTCGTGCGCCCATCGAAGCTGAACGTGCCCCGAGGATCGACTGACTCGTCGAACGTCCAGTTGCGCCGCGCCAACATGCCGCCCGCCTTGATGAAGTGGTTGCCCCGGCGGATGGAGATGTTGTCGCTGAACTGGAAGATCTCGTTGGAACGATCGCGCGGACCGATGCCGCGCACGCTGGGCAGGTTGAAGCCCGCCGAGAAGGTCGGCGGACCGTAGTTGCGCGGGTCGGTCGAAACGCCCGGGATGCCAATGATGTTGGCGATGTCGAGATCGGCCCGATCGGTGGTGCCGAAGAACTCGTGCTCGAAGAACTTGTGCCAGCCGATGCGCGCCTCGTTCACGACCGACGCCGAAAACACATGCGTGTCGGCGATCGAAAGGTTCCGGCCGCGCGCCTGGTTGCCGCGCTTCTGGTCCCACTCTGTTAACAAGCCGACGGTGTTGTCTTCCTGCTTGTTGAACATGAAGCTGCCGTAGAGGTTGTTCTTGTCCGACAGCCGGTAGTCGCCGCGCCCGATGTACTGGTCCTGGTTGATCGGCGCCGAGCCGGCCGGGGCGCTGAAGTTGAACGCCGTGACGCCGACGTTCGGCGCCGGGGTGAACTGGTCCAAAAACGTCCGCGCATAGCCCTGGATGCGCTCCGCGGGGATGATGTTGTTCGGGAACGGGTTGCCGGTGGCCGGATCGAAAATCACCACATTGGCGGAGGAGAAGTCGCCCGTGCGGTAGGGCATGGGGGGCACGAAGGAGGTCCTCACCGACTGGCCGGCCACTTGCCGTCCCGTCTCCCAGTTGAAGAAGAAGAACGCTTTGTCCTTGATCACCGGTCCGCCGATGTTCGCGCCGAACTGGTTGCGGTTCAGCTTGGGCGCCTTGGCGTCGGGCGAGTACGGCGTGAACGGCGGAAGAGCCGAGAAGGCGTCGTTGCGGTTGAACAGCCAGGCCGTGCCGTGCAAGTCATTCGAGCCGGCCTTGGTCGTCAGGTTTACCTGGCCGCCCGGCGCGCCGCCGATCTCCGCGGAGTAGGTGCTGGCCTGCACCTTGAACTGGTCGATGGCGTCGATGGAGGGCGAAAAGCTGAAGCTGTAGCTGTCCAGGTCCATCGCCTCGATGCCGTCAAAGTAGAAGCGGTTCTGCGTGTCGCGGGCGCCGTTGGCCGACATGCCCACGGCCTGCCCCAGCGAGCCGCGCTGCCGGCGCACCGTGATTGAGCCCGGCGTGCCAGGGTTAACGCCCGGCGTCAACTGCGCCAACTGGATGAACGAACGCCCGTTGAGCGGCAGATCCACGACCTGTTTGCTGTCGATGACCGTGCCGACGGTGGAATCTTCGGTCTGCAACGCCACGGCGTCCGCCGCCACGGTGACCGTCTCCGACATTTCGCCGATCGTCAGGGTGACATCGATGCGGGCCACTTGGTCAACGGCCAGATTGAATTCCGAGACCTCGGCCCGTTGAAAGCCGGCCGACTCCACCGTCAAGGCGTAGCGCCCGATCGGCAGGAACGAAAATTCGTACGCGCCGTTCTCGTTCGTCGAGGCGTTGCGCGTGAGATTAGTGCCGGTATTGCGCACCGTAACGCCGGCTCCAGGAACGGCGGCGCCGCTCGGATCGGTGACAGACCCAACGACTTTCGCCGTGATCGCCTGGCCGTACAAATCGCTGCTGAGCAGCGCCAAAGACAACACAAGGGCTAACCCCAGCCCAGAGACTTCTCTCAACCTATCGAGAAACATCGATAGACCTCCTACTCAACCGAAAGGATGTTTGTGAAAGGACGTGCGGTGCGGCGCGTCACAGCGCCCCCCGACAGCGAAGCCCCATGTAACGAGCCCGCGCATCACGTCCCTGCTGGCGATATCGAGAATCCCAGTCTCTTTCGAACATAGCACCGGTCCGCCTGAAATAGAACAGTCTTACCGGCCCGGTGTGGGTTTTATCCCCAAGACAATGGAAAAAAAGACGCGGCTTTTTGAACAACGAAAAGCGGGGGTTTGGGCCGACGGACACGAATGTCCGTCGCTACTGAAAGAGGCTCCAGTAGGGGCGGACATTCCTGTCCGCCCTCTTCGGACCACAGGCCCGACTTACCGCTTCGCCAGGATCGACTCCGCGTAGAGCAGATCCCCGCTCAACCCGTCGTAGTACTGCAAGACCATCTGCGGCACGGCGAACGCCGCCTGGATGTCCGGTTCCACGCCGTCCCCCGGAATCCGAAATGTGTTGTTGATCTGCACCACGGTGTATACCGGACGGCGCTTGCGGCCGCCCACGCCGTCGGGGATGAACGTCGACCAACGGATGTCGCACTCCCTCCCGCGCGACTCAAAGCGCCCGTTGGGCGGCCTGCCCGCTTCCTCGGCCAGGAAGTGATTCGTCGAGTTGTGCGGCCCCGAGGCGAACTCCCAGACGTTGTCGGTGATCTTGATTGCGAAGCTGTTATGCAGGTCCCCGGTGAGCACCATCACGGGCTTGCCCAGCGAGTCCCAAAACTCAATCAGTTCCTCGCGCTCGGCCGCCACCGCCGTCCACGCCTCATCCTTGTTGCTCGGTCGGTCGGCGCGTCCCAGAATGTGCGGCACCATCAGGTTCACCGAGCTGACCACGAACAGAAAGTCCGCCTTACTTTCGCGCATTTCCTGCTTCAACCACGCTTTTTGCGGCTCCCCTAAAATCGAAATCCCCTCGCGAAAGGGGTCTTCTATATCGTGCATTTGGCGGTGGCCCCGCGTATCCACGAAGAACAGCTCGGCGTTGGCGACCGGCAGCCGGAAGTGGTGGAAGCGTCCGATCGAGTACGACTGCTCTCCGGTCGCGGGGGCGGCCGGCGAGATGCGCAGGCGGTTGCGATCCATTACCTCCTCCACTTTGTAGACGCCGGCGTTCGGGTCTCCTCCTTCGGTGTCGGAGACGCCCGGGTTGACTCCCGCGTCCGGCGTTCCCCAGTGGACCGTGAGCGTACCCATCTGGTCGAGCTTGAGCTCGCGAAAGTCCGTCGCTTCATCGACGAGCACGTCGCCGCCGGCCTCGAACCGGGCACGCCCCAGATGGATCGGCTGTTCCCACGCGTTCGGGTTGGCCCAGCCGAGGTAGTTCTCCCAGGCGACCAGCCCGATGTCTCGAAACGCGGCCCGCCGGTCGCGGCGCCCCGGCGTGCCGGCCCCGTTGATGTCGTTAAGCATCTCGTGGTCGTCGAACATGAAGAAGTTGGGGACCTCGCGGTGCCACCACGCCAGGTTTTTTCCGCGCGTCAGGTAGAGCTTGTAGTTCTCCCAGACGCCGACGATGGTCGGCATCAGGTCCACCAGCCGCGGCGGCCGCGGCGCCCCGACCTGCCGCAGCCAGTCCGCCGGCGGATATTCGCGCTGCTCTTCGTAGAGCCAGTCGCCGTTGAGAATGGCGAAGTCGATCTTGTCCTCAATCCGGTCCAGCATCGTGCGGAACGTCGGCAGGGAGGGGTCGTTGGCCTGCTGGTTGCCGCAGGCGTACTCGAACGAGAAGTTGAACAAGCCTTGAGGGTTGTGAACCGGATGCCGATGGGATTTGCGATCAGGCAAGGTGCGGAAGGAGCCGCTAAGCTCCTCGGGCCGCCGTGCGCCGGGCTCTCCTTCCACTTGGTAGTAATAGACCGTGGCCGGCTTCAGGCCGGTGATGTGGACCCAGCCGGTGTTGTCGTGCTCCAACCGGGTGGCGACCGCCGCGCTGGTCTGCCGGAGGTCGGTGGGTTCGGTCCCGTAGCGGACCCGAAACTCCCCGGCGCGGGCCGTTCTGGCCCAGACCGCGACGCCGTCGGAGGACAGCCGCCCCAGCATCGGCCCGTGCGAAATTTCGGCGGCGGGCGAAACCGCGGCAACCAGGAGGATGGGAAGGAGGCGGCGGAGCATCTCGCCGTCTATTCTAGGGCGCCGGAGTGAGCGCTAGGACATCGTACCGATTGCTGACCGAGAAAAGCGGTGGTAAGATCCTGCCCTTGACCCACGCGGCGATACAACGACAGTTGGCAGGGATCGACGACATAGCGTCAGTTGAGCAACTGACGACGGCCTGCGCAGCCTGTCCCCGGCTGCGGGCCCACTGCCGGGAGGTCGCCGCCGTCAAGCGCCGCGCCTACCGCGACGAGACATACTGGGGCCGTCCCGTGCCAGGCTTCGGCGACCCCGAGGCGCGTCTGTTGATCGTGGGGCTGGCCCCCGGAGCCCACGGGGCCAACCGCACCGGCCGCATGTTCACCGGCGACAGCTCCGGCGACTTGCTCTACCGCACCCTCTACAACACCGGCTTCGCCAATCAACCCGAATCGACCGCGCCGGACGACGGGCTGCGGCTCCGCGACGCCTACATTTCGGCAGGCGCGCGCTGCGCTCCGCCCGGCAACCGCCCGACGATGGAGGAGCTTACAAATTGTAGTTGCTTCTTGGCAAAAGATTTGCTACTCTTGCGCAACACGAGCGTCGTGGTCGCCCTGGGTCGAGTAGCCCTGGCGGCGTTGGTGCGTGTGTGGCAGGCGCGGGGGCTGGTCGCCTCGCGCAGAGAGTTTTCGTTTGGGCATGGCGTCGCCCATGCCCTGCCGGACAGAGTCGGAACGCTGCTGTGCGCGTTTCACCCGAGCCGGCAGAACACCCAAACCGGTCGTTTGACGGCTGAAATGTTCCAGGACGTGTTTAGGCGGGCCAGACGCCTGCTCCCGTCCTAGGAATGGCGCCCGGCTTGCTTAGTGAAAAGTACGCGGTTACGCCGCCGGGTAAATTTTTTCAGGAAAGATGCAACCACCTCGCAGTGGAGAGCATCTACTCAATCCGGACTGATCATTGATTCTTACCCGTTCGTCCGGAAAGCAATCCTTGCTCAAGCAGGAGGTACCAGAAGATGACGAAGACACAGAAGAAAAAGATTCGCGAGCGGCTGTTGGCCAAGCTGGCCGAAGTCAGCGGCAACGGCGGACGGCGCAACGAGCTGATTACGGAGTGGTCCCATGATCCGATGGATCAGATTCAATCCCGAGCCGACCTCGACCTGACGGTGCAGTTTGTCAACACCGACTACAAGACGAAGCGCGCCATCGAAAAGGCGCTCACCGTCCTCGAAGGCGAGGAGTACGGCGTCTGCCAGGAGTGCGGAGACCAGATCAACCCCAAGCGGCTGGCTGCCATTCCGTGGACGAGCGTCTGCGTAAGCTGCCAGGAAGAGCTCGACGACGCCGGCGGAGACTCGGACATCCGCCGCGCCGCCTAAACGGCCTGTTTCACGACCAACGG
>CAYOPA010000046.1:0-10336 GCA_964405625.1 uncultured Bryobacterales bacterium | reverse complement strand
TTTTCGTCGGACCGACGCTATCTCCCCGCGACCTCTCCGGGAATTCCGCCGTGCTTGGTCCAAACCAAGTCCGACAGGTCATATCCCTGGTCCTGGGCCCGCTTGACGATGCCGTCAACGACATCGCGGTCCAGCGTCGGCTTGCGCGAAAGGATCCAAAAGTAGGTCCGCTCCGGGTGGCCCACCACGGCCCAGGAGTAGTCCTCGGCCAGGTCGATCACGTGGTAATCGCCCCACACCATCGGCAGGAACGACAGCCACGCCGGGGCGAAACGCACTTGTAGGCGCGACGTAGGCCCGCCTTCTTCCGCCTTGCGCGCCATCCCTTCGGCCGAGCGCAGAGCGCCGTCAGCCTCGGAGCACTGGTTCACCACCTCCATGCGGCCGTCGTCGAGCAGGCTGTAGCTGACCCGTACGTCCCCGGCGCAGGCTTTCTGAAACCGGTTCTCCAGGCGCGCGATCTCGTACCAACGGCCCTGATACCGCGCCAGGTCAAGGTTCTCGACGGTTTGTAGAGGCGGCAGGTCGGCTGTCGCCGCGTTCAGGGAGATTGCCAGGGCCGCCAGCCCCAGCAACAACCGCATGGGAGTCTTCATCTCCTTATGACGCCCGACGGCCCTGCCCCGTGTCAAAAATCGTCGCCGCCGCCGGCAGGCCCGACCTGCGTATAATAGCCATCCGATGATCCGATCCACGCGCCGTGCATTCTTGACTCAGGCCCTGGGCGCCACGACCCTGGCCGGACTGGCCTCTTGTGGCGACGGCAAGCAACCCTCGCGCCCGCCCAACATCCTGTTCTGCATCTCCGACGACCAGTCCTACCCGCACGCCTCGGCCTATGGCGACAAAGCCATCCGCACTCCCGCCTTTGACCGCGTGGCGCGCGAGGGCGTGCTCTTCCACAACGCCTTTGCAGCCTCGCCGGGTTGCAGCCCCTGCCGCGCGGCGATGCTGACGGGCCGCCACACCTGGATGATCGAGAACGCCGGCACACACGCCAGCTCCTTCCCTGCCCAGTATCTGGTCTACCCGGATCTGCTCGAGGGAGCGGGCTACGCCGTCGGGTTCACCGGCAAGGGCTGGGGACCGGGCAACTGGGATGAGACTCGTTCGCGCAATCCCGCCGGACCCGAATACCGCGAAATTAGGACCGCGCCGCCCTTCGACGGCATGAGCGACATCGACTACGCCGCCAACTTCGCGGCGTTCCTCGACCAGAAACCCGCCGACCAGCCGTTCTGCTTCTGGTACGGCGCGCATGAGCCGCACCGCCGCTTTACCAAAGGCTCCGGCGTGGCCTCGGGCAAGAATGTCGCCGACGCCGACCCGCCGCCGTTTCTGCCGGACCGCGAGGAGATCCGCTCCGACATCCTCGACTACGCCGTGGAGATTGAGCATTTTGACCTGCACCTGGGGCGCATCCTCGATCGGTTGGAACAGGCCGGCGAGCTCGACAACACGCTCGTCATCTTCACCTCCGACAACGGCATGGCTTTCCCGCGCGCCAAGGCGAACTGCTACGAGTACGGCGTCCACATGCCGCTGGCCGTCCGCTGGGCCGAGCGCGTCCTCGCCGGCCGCGAGGTCGACGACCTGGTTGGATTCGTGGACCTGACGGCGACGATTCTCGACGCCGCAGGCGTCGAGCACCCAGGCCCGCACGGCTTGGCCGGCAAGAGCATCCTGCCGATTCTTGAATCCGACAAGGGCGGGCTGATCGAGCCCGAGCGCGACGCCGTCTACTTCGCTCGCGAGAGGCATTCCTCTTCGCGTTACAACAATTGGACTTACCCGCAGCGCGGCATGCGGACGCACGAACTGCTCTACATCCGCAATTTCAAGCCCGAGCGTTGGCCCGCCGGAGCGCCGCGGAAGTATGACGAGCCGGGCAAGCTCGGCGATCCGCACGGCGGCTACCACGACATCGACGCCTGCCCGTCGCTCGACTTCCTGATTGAGAACCGCAACGATCCCGAGATCCGGCCGTTTTTCCTGATGGCCGTCGACAAGCGACCCGCCGAGGAGCTCTTTGACATCAAGAAGGACCCAGGCTGCCTGGACAACCTGGCCGCCAAGCCGGAATTTGACGAGGTTCGCGGCGTCCTGGCGGCCAAGCTCGACAGCTACCTCAAGGAGACCGGCGATCCGCGCGCCAACGGCAACGGCGATATTTGGGAAAGCTACAAGCGCTACTCGCCCGTCCGCAGCTTCCCCGAGCCGCCCGCCGAGCTGCCGGGCTGACAACGCCGGCCAGACGCGTTTTGGGCGGCCGGAAGGCCGCCCAAAACGGCAAGATGCTCGAGAACCTCCTGTTTTCGGGCGGGCTGCGGCCCGCCCCTACGCTGACGCCGCATTAAGTTCATCGATCGCCGAGATCCATCATGAAAATTACCAACGTGGAAGCCATCTACCTGCGCCAGCCCGAGGTCAAGGAGCAATGCGACTCCGGCCAAGACGCGCTCATCATCAAGGTCCACACCGATGCCGGCATCACCGGCATCGGCGAGGTGGACTCCAACCCGATGGCAGTCAAAGGCGCCATCGAGGGGCCGTTCTCGCACACCACCGCCGCCGGACTGCGCGAGCTCGTCATCGGCGAGGACCCTTTTGAGACCGAGAAGCTGTGGCACAAGATGTACCGCGGCAACATCTACGGCGGTCGCCGCGGCGCCGGGCTGCACGCCATCTCCGGCATCGACATCGCCCTGTGGGATATCAAGGGCAAGGCCCTCGGCATGCCCGTCTGGAAGCTGCTGGGCGGCGGCTTCCGCGACAACATCCGCGCTTACGCCAGCTCTCTGTGGGGACCGACTCCCGACGCCACTCGCGAGCTGGCTTCGCGCTACGTGGACAAGGGCTTTACCGCCGTCAAGTTCGGCTGGGACCCGATGGGCCGCGACGAAGCCACCGACATCGCCCTGGTTCGCGAGGCTCGCAAGGGTCTGGGCAAGGCGGATCTGCTGGTGGACGCCGGACTCGTCTGGGACGCCAAGACGGCCATCCAACGCGCCCGGGCGTTTCAGGAGTACGGCATCTTCTGGCTCGAAGAGCCGCTGCTGCCCGACGACTATGACGGTTATCGCAAGCTGGCCGAGGCCGTGGACGTGCGCATCGCGGCGGGAGAGGAGGAGTCCGAGCGCAAGTCGTTTATCCACCTGATGGACGCCGGCAAGGTGGACGTGGTGCAGGTCGATCTGACCCGCTGCGGCGGCTTTACCGAGGCCATGAAAATCGCCTCGCTGGCCCAGGACCGCGGCTTGCCGGTCGCCAACCATGGCTTCACCACCTACATCAACGTAGCCGCCGCGCTGCACTTCCTGGCCTCCATCCAGAACGCCTTGATCTTGGAGTTCGTCGCCGAAGAAGAGACAACCCTACGCGACGAGATCACTCGCGAGCGCATCGAGTCCGTGGACGGCTACGTGAAGATTCCCACGGCGCCGGGACTAGGCGTCGAGCTGAACGAGGAGGCCATTGCAAAATACCGCGTCGCTTGAGACGCCGGGTATGCTATTCTCGCCGGGCGTCATGGCCGGCACGACAAAATTCCTGCTCACCGAAGACCAGATCCCCGAGCGCTGGTACAACATCCAGGCGGACATGCCCAATCAGCCGCCGCCGCCGCTGAACCCGGCGACGCGCGAGCCTATTGGGCCTGACGCGCTGGCGCCCTTGTTCCCGATGTCGCTGATTGAGCAGGAGGTCAGCCGCGATCCCTGGATCGACATCCCCGAGCCGGTCCGCGAGATCTACAAGCTCTGGCGCCCCACGCCGCTGTATCGAGCCCACAATCTGGAAAAGGCGCTCGACACGCCCGCCAAGATCTTCTACAAGTACGAAGGCGTCAGCCCGGCGGGCTCGCACAAGCCCAATACGGCCGTGCCGCAGGCGTTCTACAACGCCCAGGCCGGCGTCAAGCGCATTACCACCGAGACCGGCGCCGGCCAGTGGGGCAGCGCGCTCGCGTTGGCCTGCAAGATGATGGGCATCCAGTGCGAGGTCTTCATGGTCCGCATCAGCTACGATCAGAAGCCCTACCGCAAGCTGATGATGCAGACCTGGGGCGCTGAAGTCATCCCTTCGCCGTCGGACCGCACAGCCGCCGGGCGGCAAATCCTCGCCCAGGACCGGGACTCGCCCGGCAGCCTGGGCATCGCCATCTCCGAGGCCGTCGAGCGCGCCGCCATGGACCCTGGCACGAACTACTCGCTGGGCAGCGTGCTCAACCACGTGTTGATGCACCAGACGGTGATCGGTCAGGAAGCGGCCCTACAGATGGAAATGGCGGGCGAGCGGCCCGACATCGTCATCGCGCCTTTTGGCGGCGGATCAAACTTCGCCGGGCTGTCGTTCCCGTTCCTGCGGCAAAACCTCACCGAAGGCGCCAACATCCGATGTCTGGCGATTGAGCCGTCCTCGTGCCCCAAGCTCACGCGCGGCGCTTTCCGCTACGACTTCGGCGACACGATCGGCATGACGCCGCTGCTGCCGATGTACACCCTCGGCCACAACTTCGTGCCGGCTAAGATCCACGCCGGCGGGCTGCGCTACCACGGCGCCGGCGTGCTGGTGAGCCAGTTGCTCAAGGACGGACTGATTGACGCGCAGGCGGTCGATCAGCTCGAAACCTTCGAGGCGGGCGTGCTGTTCGCGCAAACCGAAGGGATCATCCCGGCGCCGGAGGCCAACCACGCCGTCGCGGGGGCGATCCAGCAGGCGATGCAGGCCAAGCAAGAGGGTAAATCCCGCACCATCCTGTTCAACCTATGCGGTCACGGGCACTTTGACATGGCGGCCTACGAGGCCTATTTCGCCGGCAAGCTCGAACGCCACGAGCTCACCCAGGAAGAGATCGAGCAATCCATCGCCGGCCTGGAAACCCCACCCGGCGCGTAAGCGCCGACTGCTCACTGCTCACCTATGAGCAATCCGATACTCAAACACCAGCACGCCGTCGCCCGCCGTAGCGCCGGTCACCACGGAGCGGCCCCCGTCGCCGCCGATCTCCACGCCGCGGGCGCCTTCCAGCGCCCTGGCGCCGCCTTTGGGGTCCAGGCAGATGTTACGCGAGCGCAAAATCGTGTCGTCGCAGGAGGGGGACAGCAGCGGCGGCCGCGGCTGGGGCCGGCCGGCCGATGACAGAAAGCGGTTGATGTCGGCCTGCGCCAGCGGCCGGTCTTCCGGCGACACCACCCAGCGCACGACCTCATACCCCGGCGGCCCGCCGATCTCGAAGGCGTTGCCGCCGTCGGGCAGCAGCATCTCGGTGTCCGGCCTGATGATGTTGTCCGAGCCGATCTCTTCGCGCGGGAAGATCATGTCGGACTTGCCTTTGGCGTTGCTGTTAAACACATAAAGGCGCCCGGCCAGGTTGGAGGCGACTCGAAACCGCACCAGATCGCCGGTTTCCAACACCCGGCCCGGCTCGACGGCGTCCCAACTCTCCCCATCAAGCCGCTCCAGCGTCACCTCCAGCCGCCGATCGCCGATCGGCTCGGCGCTCAGGCTGAACAAAAGCGACAATGTGAAGCAAATCATTCGAAGGGGCATCGCAGTTTCCAAGACTCAATTAGAATAGCGCCGCCCGCGATTGACCTCCCTCACCGCCGCCGCTACCATTGGGGGCGGAACTCGAGAATCGTCACCCATGGAAACCGCCCCGGTCCGACAACAAGTCACGCGCCTGCTTGAGCAGTGGCGCAACGGAGATGAGAACGCGGTCAACGAGTTGATGCCGCTACTCTACGACGAGCTCCGCTCGCTCGCCAACCGGCAGATGAGCGGCGAGCGCGTCTCGCATACCCTGCAAGCCACGGCCGTAGTCAACGAGGCCTACCTGCGGCTCGTCGGCTCCGACATCCCCTTTCAGGACCGGAAGCACTTTTTTGCCGTCGCGGCCCGAACGATGCGGCGCGTTCTCGTGGACCACGCCAAGGGCAAGAACCGCCAGAAGCGCGGTAGCGGCCAGCCCAAGGTCACCCTGGAAGAGGCGATGATTCTGACGCCCGAGCCGGCCTTCGATCTTTCGAACCTGGATGAAGCCCTCACCCGTCTCGAAGCCCAGGACGAGCGCAAGGCCAAGATCGTGGAGCTGCATTTCTTCGGCGGGCTCACCTACGACGAGGTCGCCGAAGCGCTCGAGATCTCGCCGGCCACCGTGCACCGCGAGCTGCGTCTAGCCAAAGCTTGGCTCTACCGTGAGCTCGGCGATGACGCCGCCTAGCATCGCCGCCTCGCCTTGAGGCAGCCGCCATGGAAGCCGAACTCTGGCGCCGCATCGAAGAGCTCTTCAACGCCGCGCTCGACCTGCCCCCCGCCGAGCGCCGCGCTCTTCTCCAGCGGCATCGTCTGACCGACCCTGAGCTGGCCGACGAGGTCGAGTCGCTGCTCCAGGCCGAGCGGGTCGCCGAAGACCTTCTCGCGGGCTCCATCCAAAAAGCCGCCCGCGAAGTGATCGAGGCTCGGCCGCCGTTGGCTGAGGGCGACCGGGTGGGCGCCTATCGCGTCGTCAAGAAGCTGGGCGAAGGCGGCATGGGCATGGTCTTTCTGGCCGAGCGCGCCGACGCCGAATACGAAGCGCGGGTGGCCATCAAGATCCTACGCACCGGGGCCGCCGACCGCCGGCTGCTGGAGCGCTTTCGCGCCGAGCGCCAAATCCTGGCTTCGCTGGAGCACCCCTCGGTAGCCCGGCTCATCGACGGCGGGGCCACCGACCGCGGCTACCCCTACGTGGTGATGGAGTATGTCGACGGCGAGCCGCTCGACGCCTACTGCCGCAACCACGGCCTGTCGCTGCGGCAACGGGTGGAGCTGTTTCTGCAAGTGATCGGCGCCGTCCAAGCCGCCCATCAGAGCCTGATCGTCCACCGCGACATCAAACCCGGCAACATCCTGGTCACGCGCGAGGGCGCCGCCAAGCTGCTCGATTTCGGCATCGCCAAAATTCTCGACGCCCCCGGCGACGCGGACGCGCTGACCGGCCCTCTGGGCCGCGTGATGACCCCGGACTACGCCAGCCCCGAGCAGGTGTTGGGCAAGCCGGTCGGCGCCGCTTCGGATATCTACTCGCTCGGCGTGGCGCTGTATGAGTTGCTCACCGGCGCGGCTCCCTATTCCACGGCCGGTATGAGCCCCGGCGAATTGGAGCAGGCGGTCTGCCTGATCGATCCCCCGCCGCCCAGCGCCGTCGCCCCGCCGGAAGTCGCCCCCAAGCTGCGCCGCGAGCTCGACTGTATCGTGCTCAAGGCAATGGCCAAGGCGCCCGAGGAGCGGTACGCCTCGGCCGAACGCTTTGCCGCCGACCTACAGCGCTACCTCGACGGCAGGCCGGTGCTGGCCCGGCCGCAGACTTGGAGCTACCGCACCCGCAAGATCATCGCCCGCAACAAGTTGGCCGCCGCCGCCGCGCTCACGGTGTTTACGCTGTTGATCGTCATCGCCGTCTCGATGACGCTCGCCGCGCGGCGCATCGCCGTCGAGAAAGAGATCGCCGAGCGCCAACGCCAGCGCGCCGAGGAGACCGCTCGATTTCTGACCGAGGTCTTCCGAATTTCCGACCCCGGCGAAACGCGCGGCGAGCGCGTCACCGCCCGCGAAGTGCTCGACTGGTCGGCCGACCGCTTGCGCCGCGAACCGGACACCGACCCCCAACTGCGCGCACAACTACTCGACGTAATCGGCGTGGTCTATCAGAACCTCGGGCTTTACAGCGAAGCCGCCGAAGCGCTCTCCGAAGCCCTCGAGCTGCGCCGGAAAACCCTGTCGGCCAACGATCCCGAGCTGGCCGCCGCTTTGAACCACCTCGCCAATGCTCAGCGCGAGCTCGGTCGCTACCCGGAGGCCAGAGCGTCCTACGAGCAGAGCCTGGCGATCGCCCGCTCCGTCGCTCCCGAAGGCGACGCCGCGGTCGCCCAAAACCTGAGCGACCTGGCGATGCTGCTACGCGACCAGGGCGACTACGATGAGGCCGAGGGCCTCGCCCGCGAAGCCCTCGAGATGCGCCGCCGCACTGTCGGCGAGGGGAACGCGGAGGTCGCGGCCGGGCTCCACAACCTCGGCACGGTGCTCTACCGGCGCGGCGACTACCAACAGGCCGAGGAGCTCTTCCGCAAGGCGCTGGAGCTCGACCGCAAGCTGCGAGGCGACCTGCACCCCTCGGTCGCCATGGGTTTGCACAGCCTCGGGGCGTTGTTCGAGCGCAAAGGCGAGCTCGACCAAGCCGAGGCCTCGTTTCAGGAGGCGCTCGAGATCGCTCGCGAGCTCTACGGCGAGCAGCACACCGGCGTCGCCGACAACCTGCGCAGCTTGGCGCAAATTCGGCTGGAGCAGAAGGACCCTGCCGCCGCCGAAAAGCTGCTGGCCGAAGCCCTGGAGATCGACCTCCGAATGTACGGCGACGAGCACCCCGTCATCGCCGCCGACCTGAACCTGCAGGCCACCGCCGCCCGCGACCGCGGGGACGCCAAACGGGCCGAAGAGCTGTTTCGCAAAGCCCTGAACCTGCGCCGCAAGACGCTCCCGCCGCAAAGCCCGCCGACGGCGAACTCGCTGCTCCAGCTCGGCTCGCTGCTCACCAACGCCGGCCGAACGGACGAAGCCGAGCCGCTGCTCGAGGAGAGCCTGGAGATCTTCTCCGACGCGCTGCCCGAGGACCACTGGCAAGTGGCCGAAGCCCGCGACGCCCTGGCCGTTTGCCTGACCGTTGGCGGCGACCTGGACCGCGCCGAGAAGCTGCTGCTGGCCAACGACCCCGCCCGGCCCCAAACTCGCCGTGCCTTGGCCTACCTCTATGACGTCTGGGACCGCCCAACCGACGCCGACCGGTATCGGTAGCGCCGGACATTCGTGTCCGGCGCCTTCACCCGCCCCTGCGCTAGCATACGCTTCGATGCCGCGCCGCCGTCGCTCCGCCTTCGAGCTCGCCTACAGCCCCATCCCGTTCGGCCTGGGCCAGACCAAACCGCATCACTACCTCGACATGTTGCGGATCGTCTGGACGAACCGCGACAACCTGCCCTACGCCTGGAAGGTCCTCACGCAGGGCGTCTGCGACGGCTGTGCGCTGGGCACCACCGGCCTCAAGGACTGGACCATCGAAGGCACACACCTGTGCATGGTCCGCCTGGAGTTGCTGCGCCTGAACACCATGGGCGAGCTCGACCACTCGCGCCTCGCCGACGTCTCGTCGCTCGAAGGCAAGCCCTCCCGGCAACTGCGCGAGATGGGCCGGCTGGCCTACCCCATGCGCCGCCGCCGCGGCGAAAAGGGCTTCTCCCGCATCGGCTGGCAGGAGCTTTGGAGCGAGGTCGGCGAGCGCTGGCGGCGCTACGATCCCCGCCGCACCTTCCTCTACCTCACCAGCCGCGGCATCACCAATGAGGTCTACTACGTCGCCCAAAAGGTGATGCGCTACCTCGGCTCGCCGCACGTCGACAACTCCGCGCGCCTTTGCCACTCGCCCTCCACCTCCGGCCTCAAGCAGACGCTCGGCGTGGCCGCCACCACCTGTTCGTACAAGGACTGGTACGAGTCCGACCTGATCGTCTTCTTCGGCTCCAACCCGGCCAACGATCAACCCGTGTCGATGAAATACCTGCACGAGTCGCGCAAGCGAGGCGCCCGCGTGCTGATGGTCAACGCCTACCGCGAGCCCGGCATGGAGCGCTACTGGATTCCCTCCAACGCCGACGCGGCCGTGTTCGGCGCCAAGATCACCGACCGCACGTTTCTGGTAAAAGTCGGCGGCGATCTGGCATTTCTGAACGCGGTCCAAAAGATTGTCATCGACCGCAATTGGGTCAAGCGCGACTTCCTGGACAAGGCTACCGTCGGCTTCACCGCCCTCAAAATGAGCCTCGATGAGCAGCCAATGGAGGACCTGCTGGCGCGCGCCGGGGTCTCGCTCGAAGAGGCCGAGGCTTTCGCCCGCGAGCTCTCCGAAGCCGACACCGGCGTCTTCGTCTGGTCGATGGGCATTACTCAGCACGCCCACGGGGCCGACACGGTCGCCGGCTTGGTGAACCTGGGCTTGTTGCGGGAATTCGTCGGGCGGCCGGGCTGTGGCATGATGCCGATCCGCGGCCACTCCGGAGTGCAGGGCGGCGCCGAGATGGGCGCCTATGCGACGGCTTTCCCCGGCGGGCTGGCCGTCAACGCGGAGAACGCCGGCCATTTCGAGCAGCTTTGGGGCTTCCCCGTTCCAGCCGAGCCCGGCTGGACCACAGTCGACGCCCTGGAGGCCGCCCAGCGCCGCGAAGTCGACGCCATGTACTGCATCGGCGGCAATTTCCTGGAGACGATGCCCCAGCCCGAGCGCATCCAGCGCGGTCTGGAGCGC
>CAYOPA010000045.1:0-18821 GCA_964405625.1 uncultured Bryobacterales bacterium | reverse complement strand
GTTTACGGGGCTAGCATTCTTTCGGCAGTTGCCGGCGGGCGTTCCAGGGGCGTACCGGCTGTTCGCAAACATCGTCAGCGCCGGGAAGTGATGTGCTGCGGGCTCCTGAAGGTCGGCTGGAAAGCGCCGGCGCCGACTATGCTAACGAGAGACCGCCATGCTCAAGCCCCGTCCGCTGCTCTTCGCGCTCCTCGCCGTCGCCGTGCCCTGCGCCGCGCAATCCAAACCTGAAACGCCGGGCCAGGTGACGTTTGAGACCAACTGCGTGCTCTGCCACGGCGGCGACGGCTCCGGCAGTGACCGCGCGCCGGAGATCTTGCGCTTTCTGGCGACCGCGGAGCAGGACGAGATCGTCCGGATCGTCACCCAGGGTGAACCCGAGAAGGGCATGCCGCCGTTCGATTTCGAGCCGCCCGTGCTGGCCGCGTTGGTGGACCATCTGAAGACATTGCCGCGAGGCGCCAGCTACGGCGAACCTCCCGGCGCCCCCAAGGCCCGCCCTGGGACGCTGAAGCTCACCGACGGAACCACCCTCACCGGCGCCATCCTCAACGAGAGCGGGTTTGACGCTCAGATCCGCACGGCCGACGGCAAGCTGCACCTGCTGCGCCGCGAAGGAGACGCCTTCCGCCGCGCCAAAATCACCCCCAACGTCGACTGGCCTTCGTACCACGGCAACGATCAGTCCAACCGCCATAGCCCGCTCGATCAGATCAATCTCGAAACGGCCTCGAAGCTCAAGCCGCAGTGGTTTTTTCCAATCCGCGACGCCCGCATGGTGGAGGGTACGCCGGTGGTGATCGACGGGCTGATGTATGTTACCTCCGTGAACCAGGTCTCCGCGCTGGACGCCGAGACGGGCCGCGAGCTGTGGCGCTGGGCGATGCCGCGCACGCCGGGGCTGGTGGGGGACGCAGCCATCGGGCTCAACCGCGGCGTCGCCATCCACGGCGACAAGGTGCTGACGGTCACCGATCACGCTCACGTCGTCGCGCTCAACCGGTTCACGGGTAAGCTGCTGTGGGACGCCGAGATGGCCGACTATCGCGACCACTACGGCGCCATCGCAGCTCCGTTGGTGGTGGGCGACATCGCCATCGCCGGCATCTCCGGCGGCGATACCGGCCTGCGGGGCTTTCTGGACGCCTACCATGTCGAAACCGGCGAGCGGGCTTGGCGGTTCTGGACGATCCCCGCGCCCGGCGAGCCACTGTCGGAGACCTGGGGCGACCCGGAAGTGCTCGAAAAAGGCTGCGGCGCCACGTGGCTGACCGGCAGCTATGACGCCGAGCTTGACCTGCTTTATTGGTCGGTCGGCAACCCCTGCCCGGACCTGAACGGCGACCGCCGCCCCGGCGACAACCTCTACACCAACTCCGTGCTGGCGCTGCGCCCCAAGACCGGTGAGCTGGTCTGGTACTACCAGTTCACCCCGCACGACACCCACGATTGGGACGCTCAGTCGCCGCTGGCGCTGGTGGACGAGGAGTTTCGCGGCGAGCAGCGCAAGCTGCTGGTGCAAGCCAATCGCAACGGCTTCTTCTACGTGCTCGACCGCGCCACCGGCGAGTTTCTGCTGGGCGAGGCGTTTGTCGATCAGAACTGGGCCGACGGCATCGACGAGACAGGCCGGCCGATCGTGCGGCCGGGCTCGGACCCGACCGAGGAGGGCGTGCTGACGTGTCCGCCGATCCGCGGGGCGACCAACTGGATGGCCACCGCCTACCATCCGGGGACGAAGCTCTACTATCTGCTGGCGCACGAAGCCTGCCAGATCTACAAAAAGACCGATCGCGGCTGGGAGCGCGGCCGCTCCTGGCTGAGCGGTTCGATCACTCCGGCGGGCAAGGTGGATCAAAAATTCATCCGCGCGCTGGACATCCAGACCGGCAAGACGGTGTGGGACTACGCGCAGGTCGGCGAGACGAAGACCTATTCGGGCGTGCTTTCGACCGCCGGGGATTTGGTCTTTTTTGGCGAGGACAGCGGGGCGTTCGCTGCGCTGGACGCCCATACCGGCAAGCCGGTGTGGCATTTTCAGGCCAATCAGGACTGGAAGGCGTCGCCGATGACCTACATGCTGGGCGGAAAACAGTATGTGGCGATCGCTTCGGGGATGGGGTTTTGGGCGTTTGCGTTGGGTGAGTAAAGGCGGCTGATTGTGGCGCACGGCTGCGCCTCGCGAAGTTATTTCGGGTCGGGCCACAGGCGCGACTGCACTGCACAGCCGCGCGCCACAAGGGCTCATTTGGGGAAACCTTCCCGCCTGCCGAGCGCCTGTATGTGAGGGATGTGTTCGAGCAGAGCCTGATCTCGGGAGCCGGCGGCCGTCGGCGCGGCTGGGCGTTCGGCGCCTCGCTGGCGGCGCAGTGCGGCTTGATCGCCGTGCTGGTGATCCTCCCGCTGCTGTTTACTCACGAGCTGCCGCTGCACGAGTGGCAAGAGACACTGCTGTTCCTGGCCCCTCCGCCGCCGCCCGCTCCGCCTCCTCCGCCGCTGGCGAAAGTTGAGCCCCAGGCGCGTCCCGATCGCTTCGACGAGGTGCTCAAGCAGCCGCAGCGAATCCCGGACCGCGTGGCGTTGATCGAGGAATCCGCTCCGCGTGTGGCGCTTTCGGCGCCGCCTGACGGTCTTGACGGCGGCGTGATCGGCGGTTTGTCGTCCACGCCGGCCGTGTTGCCCTTTCTCGAACAGACCTTCACCAGGCCGATCATGGTGGGCGGCAACGTGCAAGCCGCGCGGCTGCTGCATCAGGTCCGGCCGGTCTTTCCGCCGGAAGCGCTGGAACAGAACATCAGCGGCGTGGTACGACTGCGCGCCATCATCGCCCGTGACGGGACGATCAAGCGTCTGGAGCTGCAAAGCGGCCACCCCTTGCTGGCCACGGCGGCGATCGACGCTGTTGAGCAATGGCGCTACAAGCCCACCGTCCTCAACGGCAGGCCGGTCGAGGTGGAGACCAACATCGAGGTCAAGTTCAACATTCTGCCGCCGCCGCCCGAGGACGAAGAGCAGGACAAGAGGAAGCGCCGGCGCAGGGGATGAGCTACCGCCGCCGTTTGACCTTGGCCGGGTCGTAGTTCGGATTGGGCGGCGCCGGCTTGGCTCCGACCTCTTCGCGCCAGTCGGCCAGCTTCCGGCGCAACCGCGCGACGTCGTCCGGGCGCTGCGCCGTCAGGTCGTTTTGCTCGCCGATGTCGGCCGTCAGGTCAAAGAGCTCCACCGAGCCGTCCTCGAACCACTCGATCAGCTTCAGGTCGCCTTCGCGCACGGCACCGGCGGGCGGGCTGCCGGCGTTGGAATAGTGCGGGTAGTGCCAGTAGAGCGCGCGCTCGGCAATGCCGCTCTGGCCGGTCAGCAGCGGCAGCAGATTGACGCCGTCGGACTGATGGCCGGTGATGTCCGCGGCGCCCGCCATGGCCAGGATCGTGGGATAGAAGTCCGTGCTGATGACCGGGGTCTTCTCCACCGCGCCGGCGGCGATGCGGCCGGGCCACGTGACAATCAGCGGCTCGCGAAGGCCGCCTTCGTACAGCCAGCCCTTGCCGCTGCGCAGTGGGTGGTTGAACGCCACCGACTCGACTCCGCCGTTGTCGGAGAAGAAGACGATCACGGTATCTTTCGAAAGCCCCAGATCCTCGACCTTGGCCGTCAATCGGCCCATGAGCGAGTCCACGCCCTCGACCATGGCGGCGTAGACGGTGTTGTCGCGGCCGGTGGGGTCGGTGCGTCCGGCGTAGCCGTCGATCCGCGATTGCTTGGCCTCAATCGGACTGTGGACCGCGTACAGGGGCAGGTACAGAAAGAACGGTTGGTTCCGGTTGGCCTCGATGAACGCCTCGGAGAAGGCTGCCAGCCGGTCGGTGAGATAGGTTCCCGGCGGGTCGGACAGGACGGGAATTCCGTCGTAGGGTGCGAACATCGAGCGGTGGTGGCCCCAGGGTCCGCCCGAAAAGTTGAGATCAAAGCCCCTGTTTTGAGGCAGATACGGCCCGTCGCCCAGATGCCACTTGCCGACGCTGGCGGTGGCGTAGCCGGCCCGTCGCAGCGGTTCGGCGAGCACTGTTTCTTCCAGGGGCAGCCCGTCGGGCAGCTCGGCCTGTAACAGTTTGGCCCACGGGAAAGTGTTGCCGGGCAGGTACTGGGTGACGCCGGTGCGCGCCGGCCACTTGCCGGTCAAAATGCTGGCGCGGGTGGGCGAGCAGTTCGGCGCCGCCGCGTAGGCTTGCGTAAAGAGCATGCCGTCGCGGGCCAGACGCTCGATGTGCGGCGTCTTGTGGTAGCCGTTGCCGTAGGGCGACACGTCGCCGTAGCCCATGTCGTCGACCAGGACGAAAATCACGTTGGGCGGCCGCTGCTGGGCCGTGGCGACAGCGACAGTCAGGAGCATTGTTGCGATCAAAGCGCGCATCTCGCCCCACAGGCTACCAGAGCTTTTTGTGCCGGGCGCGGTTGAACAATCCGCTCCGGTAGGCTTCCGGCGTGGTACCCTGGCAGGAAGCCGGGAGCTTGCCGGGCGCGAATCTTCCGCTATCGCAGTGCGACTAGCGGCTAACAGTAGAAGTTGTACTGTGCTTCGGGAACGGTTGCTGTTTGACAGTAACTTGTTCGCCCGGCTACCCTGAATCCAGACGGGAGCCGCAAAAGTTTCGGAAATGCTCGAAAGCAAGGGCTTCGGCCGATATACACTAGGGATTCGGTTTGGTTAGGTAACGTACGAGGTCACTCCAGGATGCCGCAGTTCTTCCCCAAAAGCGCGAACATGCTGGCGCTGCTGTCTCTTGTCGTCATCGTATTGGCGGCCGGCGGCGGTCTGAGCGCCTTGCTGATCGCGTCTCGCTCCCCATACAACACGCTGCAAGGGCAGCCGATCTCGCAGCCGATACCGTTCAGCCATAAGCACCACGCCACGGGCCTGGGTATCGACTGCCGCCACTGCCACTACTCGGTGGAGCTGAGCTCGTCGGCCGCGATTCCCCCGACGAAGACCTGCATGACCTGCCACTCCCAGATATGGAGCGAGGCGCCGATGCTGGAGCCGGTGCGCGAGAGCTACCGCACCGACGCGTCCATCGAGTGGGTGAAGGTGCATGACCTGCCGGACTACGTTTACTTCAACCACTCAATCCACGTGAAGAAAGGCGTCGGCTGCGCTACCTGCCACGGGCAGGTCAATGAGATGCCGCTCGTGTGGAAGGCCAACACGCTCCAGATGCAGTGGTGCATGGACTGCCACTGGAATCCGGAAGTCAACCTGCGGCCGCGCGACCAGATCACCAACATGGCCTGGGAACCGCCGTCCGACCCTGAAGCTCGCATGACTCTCGCCGCCCAACTGGCTGAAGAGTATGACGTGCAAAGCAAAGTGAGCTGCTCGGTGTGCCATCGATGAACTCCACGCAACAAAGGTCCGCGGACCTCGACATCGCGGCGCTGCGCTTGAAGCTTGGCGCCGAGTCCGGCAAGCGCTATTGGCGGAGCCTTGAAGAAGTCGCCGAGACGCCGGAATTCCGGGAGGCCGTCAAGACGGAGTTTCCCGCCGGCGCTGACCTCTTCACCGATCCGGTGGGGCGTCGCCGCTTTCTACATCTGATGGGAGCCTCGTTGGCGCTGGCCGGTTTGACGGGCTGCACGCGGCAGCCGAAAGAGTACATCGCGCCGTTCTCCGCACAGCCGCCGGAGCGCATTCCGGGCTTGCCGATGCACTTCGCCACCGCGATGCCGTTCGGCGGCGTCGGCGAGCCGCTGCTGGTGGAATCCCACGAGGGCCGGCCGACAAAGGTGGAGGGCAACCCGCGCCACCCAATGAGTCTGGGCGCGAGCAGCATCTTCGCGCAGTCGTCCATCCTCGATATCTATGATCCGGATCGTAGCCGCAACGTGGTCAACCGCGGGCGGGCGGCAAGCTGGAGGGCTTTCGGGACCGAGCTGCGCCGGCAGGTCAACCTGCGCAAGGGCGCGCGCGGCGCCGGCCTGCGGATTCTGACGGAGTCGACGACATCGCCCACTCTTGGCGCCTGGATGAGCAAGCTCCAACAGGAGATGCCCGAGGCGAAGTGGCATCAGTGGGAGCCCGCCGGCCGCGACAGCGCCCGCGTCGGCGCAATGGCCGCTTTTGGCGAGCCTGTCGATCTTGTATACGACCTCTCGAAAGCAAAGGTAGTTCTTTCGCTTGACGCCGATTTCCTCTCCACCAACGGGCCGGGCGGCGTACGCATGATTCGCGACTTCGCCAAGGGCCGCAAGGTGAACGAGGGCGGCGACGCGAGCGGTATGAACAGGCTCTACATGGTGGAGCCCGGCACGACGACGACCGGCTCGAACGCCGACCACCGTCTGCGCGTCAAGTCCTCGGAGGTCGCTGCTTTTGCCGCGGCATTGGCCGCGCGGTTGGGAGTCGAGGGCGGGGAGGCCGTCGCGCTTTCGGAGAAGGCGCAGGCCTGGATTGAGCCGCTGGCCGCTGATTTGCGGCGCGCCGGCTCCGCCGCCGTTGTCATTCCCGGCGACCAGCAGCCTGCGTACGTTCATGCCGTCGCCGCCGCGATCAACTCCCAGTTGGGCGCTTTTGGTTCGACGGTGAAGGCCATCGACGCGTTGGAGGTTGAGCCGGTCGATCAGTTGGCGTCGTTGCGCGAGCTGGCGAGCGCCATGGAGTCCGGCGAGGTCTCCGTGCTGCTGATTATCGGCTCCAATCCGGTCTTCACCGCGCCGGCTGACTTGCAGTTCGCCCAGGCGATGGACAAGGTGGAGTTTCGCGTCCACGCGGGGCTTCACGACGACGAGACGGCCGAGCTCTGCCACTGGCATCTGCCGCTGTCGCACTATCTGGAAAGCTGGGGCGATATTCGCACCGCCGACGGTCGCACCACGATTCAGCAGCCGTTGATCGAGCCGCTTTACCGGTCGAAATCCGCGCTGGAGCTGGTGGCGATGCTGCTGGAGGATGATCGCGCCGGGTACGACCTGGTCCGCGAAGTCTCCATGCAGCGCTGGGGGCAGTCCGGGGAACGCTTTGAGGCGACTTGGCGGCGGGCTTTGCATGACGGCGTGACCGCTGATCCGACGCCCGAGGCCAAATCGGTTGCGGTCCAAGGCGGCTGGGCCTCCGCGGCCCCGCGGCCCGAGGTCCACGAAGGCTTGGAGCTGTTCCTGCGGCCTGATCCATCGGCCTGGGACGGCCGGTTCGTAAACAACGGCTGGTTGCAGGAGCTGCCGCGGCCGATGTCGCGCCTGACGTGGGACAACGTGGCGCAGGTCAGCCCGGCCACGGCCGAGCAGTTGGGGGTCCGCAACGGGGACGTTGTCGAGCTCACGGCTCATGGCCGCAAGACGCGCGGACCCGTCTGGATTGTTCCGGGGCAGGCCGACGAAACCGTGGCGGTGACGTTGGGCTACGGCCGCCGGCGCACCGGCCGCGTCGGAACCGGAGTTGGATTCAACACTTACCCGCTGCGCGTCAGCGACGCGTTGTGGTCTGTCGGCGGGCTGAATATCTCCAAGCGCGGCGAGCGCATGCAGCTCGCTTCCGTGCAGGAGCACAATTCGATGGAGGGCCGTCCGCTGGTGCAGATCACCACGGCGCAGGAGTACGCGGCCCATCCCGATTTCGTGCAGGCTCACAGGCATGGCGTCAAGGGCGACGAGCCCGGCGTCGGCTCGCCCTATGTCGGCGAGCTCGGCCAACCTCGATCCGCCGAGGATCTGCCGCCCGGATTCGCCAAGGGCCGCACCCAAGGGGTTGTCTACTCCGAAAAGGACAACCCGGTGTCGTTCTTCCCGGAGTACGAGTACAGCGGCTACGCCTGGGGCATGGCGATCGACTTGAACGCCTGTGTGGGCTGCAACGCCTGCATGATGGCCTGCCAGTCGGAGAATAATATCGCGGTCGTCGGCAAGGAGCAGGTGCTCAACGGCCGTGAGATGCACTGGATTCGCCTGGACCGCTACTTTGAAGGCGACCTCGACGATCCGGCCACCGTGCATCAGCCGATCAACTGCATGCAGTGCGAGAACGCACCGTGCGAGCCGGTCTGCCCGGTCGGCGCGACGGTACATTCGTCCGAGGGGCTCAACGACATGGTGTACAACCGCTGTGTCGGCACCCGCTACTGCTCCAATAACTGTCCCTACAAGGTGCGCCGGTTCAACTTCCTGTTGTATTCGGACTTCGAAAGCGACTCGCTGAAGCTGGCGCGCAATCCGGACGTAACCATCCGTTCGCGCGGCGTGATGGAGAAGTGCACCTATTGTGTGCAACGCATCAACGAGGCCCGCATCCAGACGGCCAAGGAAGAGCGCAAGATCGTGGACGGCGATATTTTGACCGCCTGCCAGCAGGTCTGTCCGGCCGACGCCATCGCCTTCGGCGACATCAACGACGACTCGTCCCGAGTGACCCAGTGGAAGAAGAGCGAGCGCAACTACGGCCTGCTCGAAGAGATCAACACCCAGCCGCGCACAACCTACTTGGCGAGGGTGCGCAACCCGAATCCTGAAATGCCCCAGCCGCCGAGCGCGAGCTCTGGGGACCACGCGGCGGAGGCGTAGAAAAAGTTGGCGACCAACGTTTCACCACTGCAATCAGAGCCGGTGATCGGCCCGAACCATACTTACGGGACGATCACCGAGAAGGTCTCCAGGATCTGCCTCGGCAAGGATTCGCCGCCGATTTTTTGGTACGTCGGGCTGCTGACCGGTTTGGCCATGGCCGGCGGGTTGGCGCACGGCGTACTTTGGCTGGTCATTAAGGGAACCGGCATTTGGGGCATCAACGTGCCCGTCGGTTGGGGTTTCGCGATTATCAATTTCGTCTGGTGGATCGGCATCGGTCACGCCGGAACGTTGATTTCGGCGATCCTGCTGCTATTCCGACAAGACTGGCGAACATCAATCAACCGCTTCGCCGAAGCGATGACGCTATTTGCGGTGGCCTCGGCAGGCATATTCCCGGCGATCCACGTCGGACGCCCGTGGCTGGCGTTTTGGTTGTTCCCCTATCCGAACACGATGGACGTGTGGCCGCAGTTCCGCTCGCCTTTGGTGTGGGACGTCTTTGCTGTCTCGACCTATGCAACCGTGTCGGCCCTGTTTTGGTACACGGGCCTGATTCCGGACCTGGCCACGCTGCGCGACCGCGCCACGAATAAGATCGCCAAAACGCTTTACGGCATCTTCTCGATGGGCTGGCGCGGGTCGGCGCGGCACTGGGAGCGCTATGAGATCGCCTACCTGATGCTGGGCGGGTTATCGACGCCGCTAGTCGTTTCGGTGCATACGGTCGTGTCGTTCGACTTCGCCGTATCAGTGATTCCAGGCTGGCACGCCACGCTGTTCCCGCCGTATTTCGTGGCGGGCGCGATCTATTCGGGCTTCGCGATGGTGCTCACGCTGGCCATACCGGTGCGCTACTTCTACAACCTGGAAGACTTCATCACCATGCGCCACATCGACAACATGGCGAAGGTGACCTTGGCGACCGGCCTGATCGTGTTCTACGGCTACATCATGGAAGTCTTCTTCGGCTGGTACAGCATGAACGAGTACGAGCAGTTCATGATCTGGAACCGCATGACCGGGCCTTACGCTCCGCTGTATTGGGCGCTGATCTTCTGCAACGGGTTTATCCCGCAGTTGCTGTGGTTCAAGAAGGTGCGCTACAGCATTCCGGTGCTGTTCGTGATCTCGCTGATTGTCAACGTCGGCATGTGGCTGGAGCGGTTCGTGATCGTCGTCACCAGCCTGCACCGCGACTTCCTGCCGTCGTCGTGGGGCATGTACTATCCCACGATTTGGGACTGGATCATCTACATCGGCTCGATCGGACAGTTCCTGGTGCTGTTCTTCCTATTCCTGCGATTCGTGCCGATGATCGCGATGTTCGAGCTCAAGCACCTGGTGCCGCTGAGCAAGAAGACGGCGTAAGGAGAGACGAGGAATGAGCAAGCTCTTTGCCGTTGCCGCTGAATTCGACACCCCCGAGGCGCTCCTTGGGGCCATCGAGAAGACCCGCGAGGCGGGCTACACGAAGATTGAGACCTACACGCCGTTTCCGGTCCACGGGCTGCGCGAGGCGATTGGCTTCCCCAAGCCGATTCTGCCCTGGGTGGTCTTCGGAGCCGGTCTGACGGGTATGACCGCTGGATTCGGGTTGGCCTACTGGGTTTCGGTGCTGCACAACCCGTACAACATCGGCGGCCGACCGATGAACTCATGGCCGTCGTTCATCCCGGTGACCTTCGAGATGACGATCTTATTTGCGGCGCTGACCTGCGTGGTGGGCATGCTGGCCTTCAACGGCCTGCCTCGGCCCTACCACCCGATCTTCAATTACGCGCGCTTCTCCGAGGTGATGGACGACAAGTTTCTGCTCACCGTCGAAGCCGACGATCCGAAATTCGACCCGGCCGCGATCCGTCAGTTTTTCTCGGCCGACCTGGGTTCGAGCGAGGTGCATGAGGTTGAGGATGAATAGGACGACGGCGGCGATGGCGGCCGCGGCGGTTCTGCTGGTTGCAGCGGGCTGTCGCCAGGACATGCACGACGCTCCATACCTGGAGGCGTACGAAAAGTCGAGCTTCTTCGACGACGGACGGGCATCCCGGCCGCCGGTGGCGGGAGCGGTGGCCCACGGCGATCTGCGTGACGACGCGCACCTCTATACCGGCTACGTCGGCGGCGAGCTGGCCGCCGAGTTCCCGTTCGCCGTTACGCGCGAGACGGTGGAGCGCGGCCGGACGCGTTTTCAGATCTTCTGCCAACCCTGTCACGGCAGCCTGGGCGACGGCTATGGAACCATCGTGCAGCGCGGTTTTCAGCAGCCGCCCTCATACCACATCGACCGCTTGCGCGGCGCGCCGGCGGGGCATTTCTATAACGTGATTGCGAACGGTTACGGACGAATGTACAGCTTCAATGACCGCATTCAGGTCAACGACCGCTGGGCGATTGTCGCTTACATTCGGGCGTTGCAGCTCTCGCAAGCTGCGCCGCTCAACGAGCTGCCGGAAGGCGTCGTCGCCGAGCTGCGCGCGGAGGGGATTCAGTAAATGGCCGAGCACCAAGATCTCGCCAATCAGGGGACGCACCCCGAGCTTGCCACGCTGCAAACGCGCGGCATGATTGTAGGCGTAGTCGGTCTGGCGCTGTGCGCCGCCGGTTTCGTGACCGACCCGGCGCGCTTTTACCAAGCGTATCTGCCGGGCTACCTGTACTGGGTCGCGATTTCGCTCGGTTGCATGGGATGGACGATGATCCACCACCTCACCGACGGCAACTGGGGATTCCCGGTGCGGCGCATTTGGGAGTCCGGCGCGCGGACGATCTGGCTGATGGCGATCCTGCTCATCCCGATCTTGCTGGGCGGCGAGCACATCTATCCCTGGATGGCGGCGGACGCGATGAACGATCCGATCATCGCCGGCAAGTCGCACTACCTGAACGAGCCGTTTTTCTACCTGCGGCAGGTGTTGTACTTCGTGATCTGGGGCGGGCTGGCCTACGTGCTCACTTCGACCTCCTACAAGCAGGACCACGCCGACGGCCCGGAGCCGCTGGGCGCGAGGCTGCGGCTGGCCAGCGGGCCGGGCATTCTGGTCATGGTGATCACGCTGACCTTCGCCTCGACGGACTGGGCGATGTCGATCGATCCGCACTGGTTCTCGACGATCTGGGGCTTCTTGTTCTCGGCCAGCGATCTGCTGGCGGCGATGGCGTTTACGATCTGCATGGCCAAGCTGCTCGAGAACCGCTTCCCGCTCGACAAGGCGATCAACGCGAATACCTATCACGATCTGGGCAACCTGCTGATGGCGTTCACGATGCTGTGGGCGTACCTGTCGTTTTCGCAGTTCCTGATTATCTGGTCCGGCAACACGCAGGAAGAAGCCCCTTGGTATCTGCTGCGCATGGGCGACGGCTGGATCATCATCTCGGTCATCTTGATCGTGTTCCACTTCATGCTGCCATTCGTGGTGCTGCTGACGCGCAAGACCAAGAGGGCGAGCAATGTGCTCGTCAAAGTGGCGATCTACATGCTCATCATGCGATTCGTCGACCTGTATTGGCTGACGATGCCGACCCTGACGGGCGGCCATCACGGCGAGCACGCCGGGTTCCATCCGAGTTGGATCGACATTGCTCCGTTGCTGGGCGTGGGCGGCCTTTGGCTGATCTTTTTCTCGATGCAGCTTAAGGACCGGCCGCTGACGCCGTTGACGGATCGAAGGCTCCAGGAGGCCCTTGAGGGCGCGGGAGGTCATCACTAGATGGCGCAACAATTCACATCCGAGCACGTTCACGAACGGACTGACGCCAAGGTCCGCCCGCTGGTGATCTTCCTGATCGTCATGGGGGTGACCATCGCGGCCTCCTTTGGATTCACCGTGGTTCTGTTCGATTTCTTCACGCAGCGCGCCCAGAGCTTCGACGCCCCGGTGAGCCCGCTCCAGATCAGGAACGAAACGCCCGCGGGGGTACGTTTGCAGGTCGTCCCGGGTCTGGACCTGCGCCTGCAGGGCGAAGCCGAGGTCGAGCGCCTCAACGGCTACGGCTGGGTCGATCAGGGCGCCGGCATGGTGCACATTCCGATCGACAAGGCGATCGACGTCCTGGTCGAGAAGGGCCTGCCGACGCGCGCGGCCCAAAACGAGACTATGCAGGGCGAGTCGGCACAATAAGGACATGAGCCTTCCCCTGATCCATTCGCGAAACGCCGCCGCCCGGCGCCTGTCGGCGCTGTTGGTAACGCTGTTGCTACTGTCGTCGCCGGCCTTCGGCCAGTCGCAGTTTGTCAACCCGTCGGGCGCGCCGCCGGAGTGGATCAATCCCGCCTCGACGTCGCCGGTCGAGCTTGAAGGGATCGTCTTCGAGCAGCGGCTGGGGGCGCGAGTGGACCTGGATCTGACTTTCACGGATTCCAACGGCAAGTCGGTTCGCCTGGGGGACTACTTCGGCGAAAAGCCCGTCGTGTTGGCGCTGGTCTACTACGACTGCCCGATGCTATGCACCTTGGAGCTCAACGGCTTGCTTAAGGCGATGCGGGCGTTGGACGTTGAGGCGGGCAAGGACTATCGCGTGGTCACGGTAAGCTTTGATCCTCGCGAAACCCCGGAAATGGCGGCGGAGAAGAAGGAGCACTACATGCTCCAGTACACGCGCGCCGGGTTCTACGACCGCGCGGCCATCGAGCAGGGCTGGTCTTTCCTGACAGGCGACGAGGCCGCCATCGCCCAACTGACTGAGGCGGTGGGCTTTGGGTACCGCTTCGACGAGCGCACCAATCTCTACCGGCACGCCAGCGGCATCGTAACGTTGACGCCGGAGGGAGTTGTGTCGCGGTATCAGTTCGGCGTGGAGTACTCGGCGCGCGACCTGAAGTTCAATTTAATGGAAGCCTCGAAAAACCAAGTCGGCGGGCTGGCGGACGCGGTCATGCTGTACTGCTTCCACTACGATCCGACCACTGGAAAGTACGGCTTTGCGGTGATGAACGCGTTGCGGCTGAGCGCCGGCGTGACGCTGCTGCTGCTGGGCGGATTCGTCATCATCCACCTGCTACGGGACAGGCGTCGGCGAAACGAGGAGATCGTCGCGCTCGGCTGAGGCGCGGGCGAGAGTGAACGAAGATGTGGGATAAGCTCTTTAATGAACTATCGTTCTTTCCCGAAGGCGCATCGACGATCGCCTGGGAAGTTGACGCAATCTACCTGTTCGCGGTGGCGGTCACGGTCGTCTTCACGCTGCTGATCTTCGCGTTGATGGTCGTGCTCGTCGTCAAGTTCCGGCGCACGGACGAGAACTTCATCCCCAAGCCGATTCACGGCTCGGCGCCGCTGGAGATCCTGTGGTCGGTGATCCCGTTCATCATCACGATGGTGCTGTTCGGCTGGGGCGCGGTAGTGTTCTTCAAGTACTCCAACCCGCCGGCCGGCGCGATGGACGTTCACGTGGTGGGCAAGCAGTGGATGTGGAAGGTGCAACACCCGGAAGGCAAGCGCGAAATCAACCAACTCCACGTGCCGGTCAACGAGCCCGTACGCCTGATCATGACGTCGGAAGACGTGCTGCACAGCTTCTATGTTCCGGCCTTCCGCGTAAAGCGAGACACCGTCCCCGGCCGCTATAGCGTGCTGTGGTTTGAGGCCAACAAGGTCGGCGAATACCACCTGTTTTGCGCAGAGTATTGCGGCACCGAGCACTCGCGCATGATCGGCTCCGTGGTGGTGATGTCGCGGCCGGATTATGATGAGTGGCTGGCCACCGAGGAGAACGGCGCGCAGGATTCGCCGGCGATCGCGGGCGAGCGGTTGTTCTCTCAGATGCGCTGCGAGTCCTGCCACGGGCCGGACGCCGTCGGCAAGGCGCCGTCGCTGGCCGGGCTGTTCGGCACGCAGGTGGTGCTGACGGACGGTTCGCGCGTGATCGCGGACGAAACATACATTCGAGAGTCCATTCTCGATCCCAAGCATCGCGTCGTCGACGGTTACTCGCCCGTCATGCCGACGTTCCAGGGACAACTCAGCGAAGAGCAGGTGCTCGAGCTCATCGCCTACATCAAGATTATGGACCCGGAGACCATGGGCTCGGCCGCCAGGTAGCCGGGCCAGGAGAACACTTAGCATGAGCGCACACTCTCCAGCGATCCCCTACGCCGGCGGCGAGCCGGTGAAGGAAAAGCCGAATTACCTCAATCACCAGCACGGCATCCTGTCGTGGCTGTTGACGGTCGACCACAAACGCATCGGGCTCCTCTACATCGCCACTTTGTCGGTGTTCTTCACGCTGGGCGCCATCTTCGCCGGAGTCATCCGGTTGGAGCTGTTGACGCCTGAAGGCGACCTGCTCAGCTCCGAAGCCTACAACCGCGCCTTCACCGGGCACGGCGTGTTGATGACGTTCTTCGTTTTGGTGCCGTTGATACCCGCCACGATGGGCAACTTTCTTTTGCCACTCATGATCGGAGCTCGCGACGTGGCGTTCCCGCGGCTCAATTTGTTGAGTTGGTACCTGTTCACCGCGGGCGGTCTGATCGCCGGAGTGGCGCTGCTGACCGGCGGCGTCGATACCGGCTGGACCTTCTACGCACCCTATTCAAGCACCTACGCCAACGGCAACGTGCTGATCGCCGTGACCGGGGCTTTCGTGGCCGGCTTTTCGTCGATCCTCACGGGTCTAAATTTCGTCGTCACCATCCACAAGATGCGCGCGCCGGGGTTGACCTGGTTCCGGCTGCCGCTGTTCGTCTGGGCGATGTACGCCACCAGCCTGATTCAGGTGCTGGCGACGCCGGTGATCGCTATTACGCTGACCCTGCTGGCGATGGAGCGCATCTGGGGCGTGGGCATTTTCGATCCCGCGTTGGGCGGCGACCCGATTTTGTTCCAGCACATGTTCTGGTTCTACTCCCATCCGGTGGTCTATATCATGATCCTGCCGGCGATGGGCGTGATGAGCGAAGTCATCGCGTGCTTCAGCCGCAAGGCGATCTTCGGCTACAAGATCATCGCGTTTTCGAGCTTGGCGATCGCCATGTTGGGCTTCATCGTCTGGGGCCATCACATGTTCGTCAGCGGCCAGTCGACCTTCGCGGGGATGCTGTTCTCGTTGCTGACCATGCTGATCGCCGTGCCTTCGGCCGTGAAGATCTTCAACTGGTTGGCGACGATGTATGGCGGGTCGATCGTGGTTTCGACGCCGATGCTCTATGCGATGGGCTTTATCGGGTTGTTCACGATCGGCGGCCTGACGGGTCTGTTCCTGGCGACCCTCGCCATTGACGTGCACGTGCATGACACCTATTTCATCGTTGCCCACTTCCACTATGTGATGGTCGGCTCGGCGATCATGGGCTACTTGTCGGCGCTGCACTTCTGGTGGCCCAAGATGTTTGGCGTGATGTACAACGAGGCCTGGGCCAAGACGGCGGCGATGCTGACGTTCGTCGGCTTCAATCTCACCTTCATGCCGCAGTTCGTGCTCGGGTACCTGGGCATGCCCCGCCGGTATCACTTCTACCCCGACGAGTTTCAGGTCTTCAACGTTCTGTCGACCGGCGGGGCGATGGTGCTCGGACTGGGCTACATCTTGCCGGTTTTCTATCTGACCTATTCGCTGTTCGCGGGCCAGAAATGCGGAGCCAATCCGTGGGGCGCCAAGGGCCTGGAGTGGGAGACCGCTTCACCGCCGCCGGCTGAGAATTTCGAGGGTACGCCGATCGTGACGGCGGAAGCCTACGCTTACGCCGAAGAGGAGGAAGTCGTTGTCCACTGAACACGCCGCCACGGCTGACGGCCATCATCACTCGCTGGTTCACCACCAGTTCAACGACGCCGAGCAGCAAAAAGAAGCCGCTACGCTCGGCATGTGGGCCTTCCTGATCACCGAGGTTTTGTTCTTCGGCGGTCTGATCCTGGCCTACACCATCTTTCGCACCAAGTACCCCGAAGCGTGGGCGGCGGGTAGCCACGAGCTCGATGTTGCGCTCGGCGGATTCAATACCGCGATCCTGATTATCAGCTCGCTGACAATGGCGCTGGCGGTGCACTTCGCTCAGTTGGGCGACAAGCAGAAGCTGGTTCTATTTTTGATCCTGACGTTATTGTTCGGCAGCGCGTTCTTGGGTGTCAAGGTCATCGAGTACGGCGAGAAGATCGAGCACCATCTGGTGCCTGGGTCGAAATTCGATTACCACGGGCAGTTTGCCGGAACGGTGAATCCGAACAACGTTCAGCTCTACTTCTTCATGTACTTCATGATGACCGGCGTGCACGCGGCGCACATGATCGTGGGGGCGATATTGATGGTCGTCTGGCTCATCCCGGCGGCCCGTCGAGGCGCCTATTCAGCGGACTACTACTCGCCTATCGAGATGTTCGGCCTGTACTGGCACTTTGTGGACATCGTCTGGATTTTCCTTTATCCCTTGCTGTACCTGATTGGACGACACTAGCAATGAGCGATCACAACGATAACCACGCCCACGAGGCGCACCACCACATCGTTCCCATCCCGGTTTACATCGCCATCTTCGCGGCTCTGCTGGTGCTGACGGGCGTGACTGTCGCGGTGGCCTATGTCGACCTGGGGCGGTTCAACATTTATGTCGCGCTGGCCATCGCGATCTTCAAAGCGTCGCTCGTGGTGCTGTACTTCATGCATGTGAAATATTCGAGCAAATTGGTGCAGTTGGCCGCGGTGACGGGGTTCCTGTGGCTTGGGATTATGCTGTTCTTCACGTTCTCTGACATCGGCACGCGCGAGTGGCAACCGGTGCAGGGCTGGGCGCCGCAACCGATCGACGGCGTGGTGCTCAAGGGCGGGGCGGCCGAGCAAGGCGAAGACCACTAGCTTCACGGATTGGAAGATCAACAAAAGGGGGGCGACTCGGCCGAGAGTCGCCCCCCTTTTGCGTTTTCCCTGCGGTAAGGAGTCGGCGATGGCTTGAGCAGCGAGCGCATGACCCGCGGTACGGCGCTGACGGTCGGCTGCTAGCTCTCGGCCCGAGCCCGCAGGAACTGCGCTTCCTCGCTGCGCAGCCGTTCGGCGTCCCGCGCCTCCCGGCGTTTGCCCGCCGCCCCCACAAAGCTGGCGAACAGCGGGTGCGGCTCCAGCGGCTTGGACTTGAACTCCGGGTGGAACTGGCAGCCCAGATACCAAGGATGCCCGGGGAGCTCGCAAATCTCCACGTAGGTGTGGTCCGGGGTCTCTCCCGAGATCACCATGCCGCGGCTCTGGATCGGCTCGTCGAACTCGCGGTTGAACTCGTAGCGGTGCCGATGCCGCTCGTCGATCCGCTCCTGTCCGTAGCAGTCGTAGGCCAGCGTGCCGGGCGTGAGGATGCACGGCCACGAACCCAGCCGCATGGTGCCGCCCAGGTCCTCGACGCCCTTGAGCTCGCGCAGCTTGAAGAAGACCCGATTCTTGGCGGCCGGCTCGAACTCCGTCGAATGCGCGTCGGCAATGCCGCAGACGTTGCGCACGTACTCGATCACCATCGTCTGCATCCCCAGACAGATGCCGAAGTAGGGGATCTGGTTCTCGCGGGCGTAGCGGATCGCCTCCAGCATGCCGTCGATGCCGCGCTCGCCGAAGCCGCCGGGCACCAGGATGCCGTCGAGCCCGCTGAGCTGCTGGTGCGCCTCGGCCGGGTTCACGCCCTGCGCCTCCACCCAGCGGACCTCGACCTTGAGCCGGTGCGCCAGGCCGCCGTGTAGCAGCGCTTCCTTGAGGCTCTTGTAGGAGTCTTCGTAGTCGACGTACTTGCCCACGATGCCGATGGCGACGCTGTGATCGGGGTTGTCGAGCCGCTCCAGCATCTCGAGCCACGGTTCCAGCCGCCGGGGCGGAGCCTCGATGCGCAGGTGGTGGAGCAGGATCTCGTCCACTTGCTGCTCGGCGAACTTGACCGGCACTTTGTAGACCGAGTCCACATCGCTGGCGGCGACGACGGCTTCGCGCGTCACGTCGCAAAACAGGGCGATCTTCTCGCGGATCTCCCGCGGGATGTCGCCTTCGGTGCGACAGACGAGCACGTCAGGTTGGATGCCGATGGCGCGGAGCTCCTTGACGCTGTGCTGCGTGGGCTTGGTCTTGAGCTCTCCCGCGGCGGCGATCCACGGGACCAGGGTGACGTGGACGAAGGCCGTGTGGTCGCGGCCCATCTCATGCCGCATCTGGCGAATCGCTTCCAGAAAGGGCAGCGACTCAATATCGCCCACGGTTCCGCCGATCTCAATGAGGGCGACGTCGATGGCCGGGTTCGCCACGCGCTGGATGGCCGCCTTGATCTCGTTGGTGACGTGGGGGATGACCTGCACGGTCTTGCC
>CAYOPA010000044.1:0-19042 GCA_964405625.1 uncultured Bryobacterales bacterium | reverse complement strand
TCTCGAAGACGTCCTTCGCAAAAAGAAGGTCTACGCCCAGGATTTTTACCGTCGCTCGGACTTCGTGGCCAAGGGCAGCGGTGAAATGGAAGACGTATTGTTCTTCCCGCTTGCCAACCAGATCCTAATGGAGGGCCGCTATCTGAAGGTCATGGACTTGGGCTGTGGCGACGGCACGTTCCTGCGCAAGCTCTGTCGAGCGTCTCCGGCTGTGACGTGTTATGGCATCGACCTGGCGCCGGAGGCCATCGAGGATGGCAAGAAGCGAGCGCGGGAGGCCGGTCTGAGTGACCGGATTCACCTGTTCGCTCACGATATCTCTAAGATCCGCGAGACGCCCGAACCACTTAAGGAGGTCCAGGCGGCTACCATCTTCTTTGTCCTCCACGAGCTGCTGTACACGAGCGAAGAGCGCGTGATCGAGTTCCTGCAGGACTACCGTCGACTATTTCCTAAGGCGCCACTGATCGTCTTCGAGGCGATCCGTCCGAGCCAGGACAAGCTAAGGCGTAACCCCACCATCTCGATCTTCTACTACTACTATCACGACCTGTCGAACCAGAAGCCGGCCAGTCGTGAAAAGTGGCGGGAGCTCTTTGCCAGGGCGGGCTTTGAGCAGATCGAGGAACGGTATCTAGGATTCGCGGGGACTTCCATTTTCACGCTGAGCTAAGGCGAGCCGCTTCTTTGCCGTCGGTAGCACCCGCGATAGCGCCGACGGCGACGAGCGGACTAGTGTCATGACTGCGTGAAGAGTTTACAAATAAGCATGTTTGGCCGGAAAATCTTCAGGCAGTCATGATCGTAGCCTGTTTCCGCCGTCCCGTGGCGATGTACAGTTCGATCCCCGCCCACCGCCTCGCCGGTCACGCGGATTGCGGCGGCCGGGCCGAAAAAGCTAGAATCGATCTGGCGGCGAAACTTTTTCGTCTCCTGGATCCTGCCCGCCTTTCGGCGGGCGCTTCTTGTCCGGCGGCGCGGAAAGGTCCCCGGCGACTCCTCTAGGAGCAAACGAACCTCATGCGGACTTCTTGCATTTCCGGTTTCCCCTCGATTACGTTCCTCCTGGTCGCGATTTACGTGTTGGCCGGCAACCGAGTCCCGTTACGAGCTCAACTGGCCTACGGCAATCCGCGCGTCGAGGCGATCGTCCCGATCCTGAGCACGGGAACGCGGCCGAAGTTCACTCCGGACGGTCTAAACGTCATGTTCGACCGTCGCGATCCGGACGGCTACTACGGTCTGTACGTCGCTAGCGGAACCGGCAACGTTTGGGCCAGCCTGACGAAAGGCAACCCCCTGTTTCCCCGCCATGGCGGCAACGGCGTGGTCAGCCGCACCGGCCCATACTCGGTTTTCGTGGCGCAGGAGCCGACGCATTTCCTCGACGAGTTTTCGACCCTCGGCCAAGTACCACTCGGCGAGCCGGGCGTCGGCCTTTTCAATAACTTGTGGCTGACGAACGGCTCGAGCTATTGGAAGCTGACGGATGTGCCGATCAAGCAGACTTTGGATGACGGGATTCCGGCGATCGGCGTCGTGAATCCTCGGTTCACTCCCAACGGTGACGGCGTAATCTGGACCGAACGCTACGGCGGCGGCGGAAACTTGAACTGGGGCGTCTGGCGCCTGAAGGCGGCCGACCTGATTCTCGCCGGCGCGGGAGCGCCACGTCTGGAAAACGAACGAGTGATATTCACTCCGTTGCTTGGCAACTATGTGACGGCGATGGCCGTTTTGAACGACCAGGAGTTGCTCGTTTCGGGCAACCTCGACGGGCAGCACGAGTTCGGCATGGACCTCTATCGCCTCGACCTCGCAACCGGAAGTTTTGCGAACCTGACGAATACGCCGCTCGAATGGGAGGAAGGGTCCTGCGTTTCTCCTTCGGGCAAAATCGTCTACATGACGAACAAGCATTCGCCATACCCGCTCGATTTCGGCGCCGACTGGGTTGGCCAGTCTGTCGAACGGGATTATTACTTGATGGACGGCGACGGCTCGAACAAGGAGCGCCTAACTTATTTCAACGCCCCTGGCGCGCGCGAATATACCGGCTGGAGCGCCGTTACGATCATCTGCGATATTAGCCCGGACGGCCGTACGATCGCCGCGACAGTCGGTCGGGACTTCGGTAGCGAAACCGCGAGTTGGTTGCATTGGACCGTTTGGTTGATCCGGCTGTTCGATCCGCTCTAATCTCGCGGGACGACGGCCGCCGCTCAAGCCGGCTTGGGCGGCGACGCAGGAACAGCGCCGTCTTGGCCTTGCGGCACACTGAGTAGCGCAGCCGCGGCAGGCGTGTCTCGAGAAGCCGCCGCAACTGACGCTCGCCTTTCGGGCGCGATTGCTGGATGGCTAGAATGGTAAGAAGGTGGTCAACGGGCCAGCCGAGCGAGCGGATTGCAAAGCGCCGGCGCCGGGAGAGCTTGAGCGACCGATTTTGGGAATTTCCTATGCAAAGACATTTGAGCGCTCCCGCGGTGACGCACTTGATTCTCCTGCTCGCTCTTTACGCCACTAGTTGCACCGGAGGCGCCGCCAACGCCGACGGTCAAGTTCGCCGGCGGGTGGACCTGTGCGGCGCCGAGGGCGGCTGCGCGACCAAAAGTCCGAGAATCGACCGCATCCGGCTGCTCGTGCAGAGCGGCGCCAGGGCCCATTGGGCTCCGGACAGCAAACGCGTTCTCTTCGACCGACGCGGCGACGACGGTTACGCGGACGTTTACATTGCCGATCTGTCCGGCAACGTCTCCGCCATCACCGCCGGCAAGTCCGGCATCGGAAGCCGAAATAACGGCAACGCCGTTTTTCATCCTTCCGGAGACTTTATCGTATTTGTCTCGGAAGAGGACCGACACATGTTCGGAAAGAACAAGCTTATCGGCGATCCAGGACTCGGAATATTTTGCAACCTGTGGGCGACCGATCCCTCGGGCTCGCAGTATTGGAAGCTTACCGACATCCCCATTCGGAGAAAACTATTCGAACGCACTCCGGTAATGGCCACCGTAAATCCTCACTTTAATAAAGACGGCTCCCTGTTGGTTTGGACTGAGCGCTATGGGGGCGACCAGGGGGACTGGGGGCGCTGGCGGCTGAAAATCGCGCGCTTCGTGGTGCGTCAGGGAGAGCCGCGATTGGAGGACGAACGCGTCGTATTTGAACCCACGACCGGGAATTACGTCACGGCCATGGGCTTTCTCGACGCGAACCGGCTACTGGTTTCGGGCAATCTCGACGGTCAGCACGAGTTCGGCATGGACCTCTACTCGCTCGACTGGAAAACCGGGCGGACGGCCAATTTGCTCGATAGCCCGGAAAGTTGGGAAGAAGGCGCCTGCGTGTCGCCGGACGGTCGCCGCATCGTTTTTATGTCCAACCGAGAATCGCCCTACAAGCTGGACAGGAAAAACAAGGACTGGGCCTCGCAGCTTCTGGAGCGGGAATACTATATGATGCGATCCGACGGCAGGGACCTGGAGCGGCTCACCCACATCAACGATCCGGAGGCTCCGGAGTACCTTGGCGGCCGGAACATGGTCGCGGTGTGCGAGTTCAGTCCGAACGGCCGCTACATCGCCGGCACTCTGGGCATCGACACGCGGAGCGACAACAAGCGCCGCCTCGAGTTGAAGCTGATCCTGATGCACCTGAAGTAACCACCGAGGCTTGTTGCGCGGACCAGCCGCCATGCGTTACCCTAAGCTCGCTTAGAGCGAAGCGGCGCCCGCCCCCCCCGAGTTGTCGCAAAGCCGCGGCGGTCCATGATCCGGCGCCAGCCCGCGGTTGAGGGAGGCCGACATATGCGGTCTTATGATGGAGGGGAGATTTCATGCGAAAGATGGGGAGAGCTCGACGGTTGGCGGCGAATGTCGCGCTAGGCTGCCTCGCTGTTGTGCATGCGACGGGGCAAATTCCGGTTCCGGCCCCCACGCCCGACCCGGTCCGGGGGAATATCTTCTACGGCGCGCCCAACCCGGCCGTGAACTTTCAGACTCCGGTGCTCATTTTCGTGCCGGGGCTCGGCGGCACGGCGTTCAACTGGTTTACGAACAACGATATGTACGCCAACGCGTACGTCTTTGGCTACCGCACGGCCTTTGTCAGCCCGAATGCCGACAACACGCCGGCCACCGGTGACATTTTCACGAACGCCGCGCGGCTCAAGGTTGACATTCAGCATATCGCGGCGCATTACAATACCGACGAAGTCTACTTGATCGGTCACTCCAAGGGCGGGCTGGATGTTCAGGCGGCAATGCTCGACCCGACAGTGAATTCGCTGGTGAAAGCGGTCTTTACAATCTCCACGCCGAACAAAGGAACCGAGCTGGCGGACTGGGCGTTCGCCAATCCCGGCATAGCCGGTCCATTGAACCTGCTGTCGCCCGCGGTGGAATCCATGCAGTTGGCCAACATCGCGGCCTTGCGGCCACAATTCGACGCCCTCTTCGCCGGGAAGAAGCATATTTTCACGTCGACCGGGAACCAATTCATTACTGACATTCTGACATTCGCCACGGGGGCGATCTTGCGCTCGCTGGCTCCCGGAATTCGTCAAGATTCCTACAACGACGGACTAGTCACAGTGGCCCGCTCGCGTATCTCGGCCAACATCTCCAACGATCTTGGCGTCGTTCCCGCCAACCATCTCGAAACCGATTCCGGCGAGCACTCGTTCGCGAAAATCGCGGGCCGCGTGCAGGGCCTGGAGACGTCGTACAACCGGGAGTTCGAACGTCTTGCCGTCAACGGTCTGGAGCAACTTGGCGGCAGTCCCAGCAACACCTGGATCTGGTCGATGAAGTGGTACAAAAACAAGCTTTACATCGGCACCGCCCGCGAGGCCTTCTGCGTCAGCTTGTTGACTTCCGACGTGCGCGCCGGCACGAATGTCTACCCGTTTTCCTATTTGACGAATCAGTGCCCCGGGGAGCTCGAGTTGGCTGCGTCCTTGGGCGCCGAGATCTGGCAGTACACGCCAAGCTCGAAGAGCTGGCTCAAGGTTTACGAGTCGCCGAGAGACGTTCCGGTGGTCGTCAACGGACAAAACGTGCTGACGGCCCGCGACTCAGGCTTCCGCGGAATGGCTATTCACGTCGAACCCGACGGAACGGAGGCTCTCTACGCCGGCGGCGTGACTTCCGGCAGCATCTACGATCCCGACAACACAGCCCCCGGCACCTATCCGGGGCCAAGCCTGATGCGAACCGCCGACGGCGTCAACTGGGCCCCGGTGCCCGCCGATCCAGGCACGTTCCTGGGCGACCTTGGCGATTTCTTACTGGACCCGCGGACGAAGGTCCGCTCCTACCGCTCCCTCGTCTCATATAAGGGCGAGCTCTTCGCCACCGTCGGCAGTTACGTCGGCTCGGGGGCGATCATCGCATCGAAGAATCCGGCCGCGGGTAACGACACTTGGAGGCCCGCCGGTCCGCCCTACTCCGAGTTGGCGGCTTGGACGTTTACGGTCTACAACAATTTCCTCTATGTGACATCCGGATTCACTCGCGCACAGAGTCCGCTGGCCGATGGTTACGCCGTCTTTAAGACGAACGCTTCCGGCGACGCGCCCTATACCTTCACCCCCGTGGTGACGCAGGGAGGCTTTCAGTCGGATCCGAATTTCTTGGCGCCGAACGGGCTCAGCTTCGCCGAGTACCGCGGCGAGCTCTATCTGGGTACGAACCGCCCGACCGAACTGATCCGGATCCGTCGGGACGACAGTTGGGACCTGATGGTTGGCGAGCCGCGGATGACGCCGACTGGGCTCAAGCGGCCCTTGACCGGCTTCAGCAACGGTTTCGGCAGTTGGTTTAACGGCCACTTCTGGCGCATGGCGCGGCATCGGACCGAGTTGTTCCTGGGAACCTGGGACTGGAGCGTCGGAATGCAAAGCATCCCGCTGCTGAGCCCCCTCGATCAGCTCTTTAGCCACCATCACGGCTTCGATTTCTTCCGCACCGACGATGCGATCCATTGGACCGCGATCACGCAGACCGGCTTGGGCGATCCCAACAACTCCGGCGTGCGCAGCCTGGAATCGACTCCCGAAGGGCTGTTCATGGGTACCGCCCGGCAGCGTTACGGCGCTGAAGTATGGCGGGGGACCGGCATCCAGCCCGCCCCGCTGGAGCCTCCTTGGCGATTGCGCGCAGAGAGCGAAGTGACGTCGGGTCGGATGGTCAACCTGTCCTGGCATCCGTCGCCGGGCGCAGTGCGCTACAACATCTATCGCTCGACCGCCCGGCCGTTCGAGGAGCTGGTCGACCTGTTCTTCCCGATGCAGGCGGCCGACGCCGACGGCAACGTGACAGAGATCACCCAACAAGATGTCCAAAACGGAGCCCTATCGTCGATCTGCCCGCCCGAGGAGCTGACTGGGCTGTCGGCGCCATCCGGGTGCGAGCTACTGGAGGTTGCCGCAAACCAAGATGAAGCCCCGGCCAACTTGATTCCGGCGTCCTTCCCGCTGGCTTATCGGTTGGTCGGCCAGACCGCGGGCGCCACCTACTCCGAGATGGCGCCGACCCGTTTGCAGTCTATCTACTTCGTCCGGGCGGTCGACGCGCAGGGGCGGCAGTCTCCGCCGTCGAACATCGTTGGCGGCCCCTCGAAGGCTCCGGATCTGCCGATTGTGGCCTGCGACGTCGACGCCGATGGAGACGTGGATCGCAACGACATCGACATGATCGTCGAGGCCAACCGCCAAACCTCGCGCGGTCCGGACGATCCGCGCGACGTCAACGGCGACGGCACGATCAACGTGCTCGACTCGCGGATTTGTGCACGCTCCTGCTCGAAACCCGGTTGCGCGCTGTAGCCGGCGTGGCCGCTCGGTCCAATTCGGGATAGGGGGAGCCTCACGGTTCCACCCCTCCCACTCCATCGGACATGCGGGTCCGCATCCGGCGGTTCGGCGGCTTGGGCGCTCGACTCGAGGTCAATCTCGGAATCCCCAGCGAGTCGAAGTACGCGTTGGGCAGTGCAATCGACAACGTCGGGCTGCTCGCCTGCCGCCACGGACCATGAGCGCTGCCCGCGTTTGTGCGCCTAGAGCAATTTCACCCGGAAGACGCGATTGATTTGGGCGAACCTCGTGATGGCTTGAAGGGCCGATTTGCGTCTGGTGCGCCTATAAACACGCAGCGCCTCGATTGTCACGTCGAGGCCGATCTTGTTCCGGTACTTGAACAGTCCGCCAGCGTCTTCGACAGCGTCGGCGCATTAAAATCCGCGGAAATATCGAGAAACGCTTGCTAAAGCCCATGTTCTGGATTATGCTGCCGCTGCTGGTTGAGCCAATGTGAATGCTTGCCGAGTAAGGGGCGCCGTTTCCATGAAAACCTTGAAGTTCCTGTTTGCCCTCGCTGTTCTCGCCGCTGTTCCTCTTTCCGCCCAGGTCGACACCGCCACCATCACCGGCGTTGTAGCCGACCCGTCGGGCGCCGCCATTGCCGGCGCCGGAGTCCGCGCCACGAACCTGGCCACGTCGCTGGCCTACAACACCTCCTCCAACGAAGCCGGCGTCTACGTCATCACGGCCCTGCCGATCGGGCGCTATGACGTGGAGATCTCGAGCGAAGGCTTCCAGACCGTCCGGCGTCCGGGCGTCACGCTGAACTCCGGCACGCGGGCCCGTATCGATGTCGCCATGACGCTCGGCCAAGTCACCGAGATCATCGAGGTGACTGGCGAGGTCCCCCTGCTGGAGGCCGAGACTTCCAGCCTGAACCAAGTCATCGAAAACAAGACGATCACCCAGATGCCGCTCAATGGCCGCAATTACCAGGAGCTGGCGATGCTGTCGGCCGGTGTGCTGCCCAACCGCACCCAAAACTTCGTGGAGGACGCCTTTTCCGTCAATGGCGCGCGCCACGACCAGAACGTCTTCACGCTCGACGGCGCTGACAACAACAACTATTTCACCGGCGTTGTGGTCGCCTCGAACCAAGTGGTCAAGCCGTCCATCGACGCCATCCAGGAGTTCAAGATGGAGACCCATAACTACGGCGCCGAGTTCGGCCGCGGCGGCGGCGCTGTCGTCCAGGTGACCACCAAGGGCGGCACGAACGAGCTCCACGGGACGCTGTTTGAGTTTCTGCGCAACGAGAAGCTCGACGCCAACGACTTCTTCAATAGCGGCAATGAGCAGCCGCCGTTTCGCCAGAACCAATTCGGCGCGGCCATTGGCGGGCCGATCGTGAAAGACAGGATGTTCTTCTTCGGCAGCTATGAGGGGACCCGGATTCGCGAGCAGCTCACCGTGCTAAGCACCGTGCCGACTCCGGCGCAGGTGGGCGGCAACTTTGCCGGAGTCGCCAACATCTTCGATCCGGCGACGCAACGCCCGGACCGCAGCCGCGACGCCTTCGCCGACAATGTGATCCCGGCCTCTCGGATGGATCCCGTCGCTCGCCGCATGATCGAGCTCTACCCGGCGCCGAACCTGCCGGGCCGCGTCAACAACTTCCGGTTCAACACCCCGCGTAACCGCGATGACGACAAGATCGACTGGCGATTCGACTACCGCGTCACCGACAAGCACTCGATCTTCCTGCGCCACAGCTATTTGGACTACTACCGTCTGGAGCCGGGAAACCTGCCGCTGCCGGCCTCGGGCGGCAATACGGCCACCCGCTTCTCCAAAGGCAATACGGCCACGCTGAACTGGACGGCGATGGTGAGCAACACGGTCGTCAACGAAGCGCGCATCGCCTACGTCCGGCTAAGCGGCGGCATTGATACGCCGACGCAGGAACAACTCTGGCGCGAATTCGGCTTTCGCGGTACGTTCGACCGCGAGGACATCAACGGCCTGCCGCTTTTTCAGCCTGCCGCCTACCGCAACATCGGCGACCGCAGCTTCGCCCCCGACCCGCGCAAGCAAGACACGCGCCAGTTCGTGGACACCGTCTCCATCAATCGCGGCAAGCACGCCATCAAGACGGGCGTGAACATCCGCAACTTCGTGCAGTACACCGGCATCACGAACTTCGCGCGCGGCATTTGGGCCTTCAACGGGCAGTACACGCGACCCGTTGCCGGCGCCAATCCTGGGGCGGGGAACTCCGATTCCATCGCCGACGCCTTGCTCGGACTGACCAGCAGCGCGCAGCTCAGCACGGCGATTGACGCCCGGCGCCATGCGTACTCGTATGAGACGTTCATCCAGGACAACTGGAAGGTCTCGCGCAAGCTGACGCTTAACTTAGGTCTTCGTTACGAAAACCAAACGCAGTACACGGAACAAAACGACCGCGCCAGCAACTTCGTGGTCGACCCGATTGACCCCAATTTTGGCAACCTGATTCTGGTGCAGGGCGACAGCCGACGTGACCGCTCCTTCCGGCAGCGCCAGAACAACAACTTTGGTCCGCGCATCGGTTTCGCCTACCAGTTGGACGACAAAACGGTTGTGCGCTCGGGCTACGGCGTCTTCTACCTGGGTAACTTCATGCTGCCCACCAACGCCTCGCCGCACTTCAATCCGCCGTTCTACTTGCAAACAAACATACCGACGAGCGTCACGTCCGCCGACTCGCTGGTGGTGGTGCGCGATGGCTTTTCGCCCGGCGCGCTGGACCCGAACGTGCTGGACGGGCGCGCCCTGATCGCCGTCTGGCCGGACAGGTACTACAACGGCATGACCAACCAGTGGAACCTGAATATCCAGCGGACCTTGCCCTGGAACTCGCTCTTCTCCATCGCCTACGTCGGATCGAACACGGTTCATCGCTCCGAGACCGCCGACATCAACCAACCGGTCCCGGTGAACCTGGCGCCCGGCGTGAGCCTGCCCAACCGGCGCGCCTTCCCGCGCTTCGCCAACATCAACATGATGGTCCCGATCGGCAACGCCAACTACCAGGGGCTGGAGATGAAGTACGAGCGCCGTTTCGCACAGGGCTTCTCGATCCTGACGGGCTATACGTTCTCTAAGACGCTCGATGGCGAGATGACCCAGCAGTCCAGCATTCTGGCCACACAGAAGTCGCAATCGATTCAGCACATGCCACAGCGTTTCTTCCTGGCCTCGGTCTGGGATCTGCCGTTCGGCAAGGGACGCAAGTGGCTGGACTCGGGCTTCGTTCGGCACATCGTGGGCGGTTGGCAGATCTCGCCGATCTTTGAAGCCCAGGAGGGCCTGTTCGTTACGCCGGGCGTAACCAACAACCCGGCCAATACCACCGGCGGGCAGCGCCCCGACCGCATCGGCGACCCGACCCTGCCGCGCAATCAGCGTACGCCGGAGCGGTGGTACGACGTATCGGCGTTCGATTGGACGACGCCCGCGGTGGACACCCGTTTCGGAAACTCGGCCACGAATATCATTCAAGGGCCGGGACTCGTGAACCTGGACCTCATGGTCGGCCGCACGTTCAACATCAACGAGCGGGTCAATCTCGCCTTTCGGGTGGAGACGTTCAACCTGACTAACGAAGCGCACTTCAACTTCCCGAACACGCAGGTGAATACGCCCAACGCGGGACGGATCAGCAGCACGTCCTCGTCGATGCGGCAGATCCAGTTTGGGTTGAAGCTGAACTTCTAATAGGAAGGGCGGCCTTGCGGCCGCCCTTCCACCTGGCGGGATTGGTTGCTAAAAGATGAGCTTGATGCCCGCGTTGACCTGCCGGAACAGACCCGGCTGGATGCCCTGGGGAGCTCGCGAGGCGATGTAGCGCTCGTCAAACAAGTTCTTCGTCGTGAAGTACGGGCGAACTTCGAAGCGTTCCCGATCCATGGAGTAGTCCACCATCAGGTTAAAGATGTTGTAGCCGTCGATCCGTCCGTTCGTGCCATCCGCTGTTGCCGTGATCGTTTCACGGTTGTCAGCGAACTGCGACCCGAGGGCGGTCATGTCAAGTTGGAAGCCGAAGCCCTGCTTCTGGCGGGCGCCGAGCAGGAACGACACGCTCTGCTTGGGGGCGTAGGGCAGGCGATTGCCCCCGAAGAGCTCGTTCCGGGTGAACTTTACGGTGGTCAATGCGGTGTGGCGCACGTCGGTGTACAAGGTCCAGCCGCGCAAGTCCGTCAGATCGTTCCAGTTGACGCGGAAGCTCGACTCCAAGCCCTCGTGTAGCGTTTCGCCGGCGTTGACCAGCGTGGTGGTGGCTCCGCCTGATTCGGCGGCGGTAATGATCTGGTTGCCGAAGTCCATTCGGAAATAGGTCAGCTCACCGCGAATGCCGCGCAAGCCGGAGTAGCGCAGGCCCGCTTCGTAGTTCCAGCTCAGCTCTGGGTCGAGGTCGATGTTCTCACCGGTGCTGGTGATGGCGATCTTGGTTCTCGGCGGCGCAAATCCCCTGTGGATGCCGCTGAACAGCGTGAGGGCGTCCGTTGCCCTCACCGACAAGCCCAAGCCGGGAACGAGCGCCGTGATCGGGTTGTTCTGCCGAATGTCGACATTGGTCGGGACGCCGCCCCTGGGGGCGACCAGGATATGCCGCTCCTGGTTGTAGCTCTCCAGCCGCACGCCGGGCGTGACGGTGACTCGGTCGCCGAGCCGAAAGCGGTTCTGGATATAAGCGGAGAAGGCGTCGCCGTAGCGCTTCTCGTCGTCGCGCAACACGCCGCTGCGGGAGGTGAAGCCCTGGCCATTGATGCGCTGGTCCTTGTGCTCTTCGTATACATAGCGGACGCCCGCATCGAGCTGGTTGCGCAGGCCGAACAGGCCGTGTTGAGCCTGTACGCCGGTCTGGGCGCCCAGCACTGCGAATTCCCGGTTGCGGTTACCCGTTGAGTCGCGGAGGAAGATTGCGCCGCCGGGGATGCTCGTGTCTCCGACTATTGAAACATAGTTGCGTCCGGCGTCCGCGCGGTCAAAGTCCTGTCGGCTCCAGTCGCGCACCGTGTTGTACGCGAACGCCGAGGTGTTCCAGACCGCGTTCGGGCTGGCGACGTAGGTGTGATTGATCGATCCCGATTGCCTGCGGACGCCGAGGAGGTCGGTGGAGACAGGGTTCTGATTGGGATCCTGCTCGAACATCGGAGTCGTGAGGCCCAGGTAGGTGGAGTTGGACTTTTCGTCGTAGAGCCCGACCCTGAATGACAAGGTGTGGCGGTCGCTTGGCTTCAAGGTGAATTTCGCTTGCACATCATCGAGGTCATAGTAGAAGCTGCGGAACCCGTCGCCCTGTTTGTGCAAGTAGTGCAACAACCAGCCGGCGCTTTGGTCGCGCGTGCTGCCGCCGACCATGGCGCGGCCGTGGAAAACGTTGCGCTGGCCGCCTTCGAGGTCCACTTCGCCGCGCAACTTGTTGGACGGCGGCTGAGGCGTGACGAAGTTGATGACCCCGCCCACCGTCTGCGGTCCGTAGGCGATCTGGCCGCTGCCCTTGAGGACCTCGACCCGTTCCATGCGGTCGATCTGTGGCGAATAGTACATTTCGGGCTCGCCGTAGGGCGCCAGGGAGATCGGCAGGCCGTCCTCGAGCATCAACACGCTGCGGCTGCGATCCGGGTTCAGGCCGCGCACCCCGACGTTAAGCCGCATCGCCACCGGGCCGGAATCCTCGCGCGCGATCAGGCCAGGGACTCGCCGCATCACTTCCGCGGCGTCGAGAGGCTGCGAAATGTCGATCTCTTCGGCCGTGACGATGAAGACCGAGCCCGGAATGTCGGCCAGCACATCCTCGGAACGTCCGATGACCTCAATATTCGTCGCCAGCGCGTTGAGCGCCATGAAGCGTAGTTGTACTTGGGTGACTCCCGAGGCGGCGACGTCGATCTGTTGTTCGATGCGGTCGAACACCTCGTTCGAGGCGCTGATTCCATAGCGGCCGGCCGGCGCATTCGGGAATGCAAAGCCGCCCGAGTCATCGGTGCGGGCGGTCAGCCCCAACTCTGGAATGGACACGAAGACGCCGCGGATGGCGCGTCCCTGCGGCGATTCCACTACGCCGTTGATCTCACCGGCCGTGGCGATGCCCGTGCAGCAGCCGACAACCAAGGCGGTCGCCAAACGGAGAAGTCGGATAGGGTTACGTAAACGCAAGTAAGTTGCTTCCAGGGGCGAATCTTCAAGTTATCCATAGATGCAAATGAATGTCAACTAAGAAACTGGTCCACATGTGCTTCAATCGTCTTGTATGGACGAATCGACCCGTTGGGGAGCCGCCGAAACGGCCCGCCGCATCCGAAACGGCGACATTACGGCGCGTCAGGCGATTGAGGCGCGGATAGGTTGCATCGAGCGCCTGAATCCGCTCCTCAACGCTATCGTGGACAGCGATTTCGAGCGCGCCCGCGGCGAAGCCGATCGCGCTGACGGCGACCGCCGCGCGGGAAGGCCGATGGGGCCGCTGCACGGCGTCCCGTTGTCCATGAAGAGCTCAATCGACGTGCGGGGGCTGCGTTGCGAGACGGGCTCGCGGTTCCGCCAGGGACGCATCGCCGAACGCGACGCCCCTTTGGTTGCAGCCCTGCGAGACGCCGGCGCGATCGTGCTGGGCGTCACCAACACGCCGGACATGTTGATGGCCTACGAGACGGACAACTACATATATGGTCGAACAAACAACCCCTACGACCTGGATCGCACGGCCGGGGGGTCGAGCGGCGGAGAGGCCGCGGCGATCGCGGCCGGTTTTTCGGCCGGGGGCATGGGCAGCGACGGCGGCGGGTCCGTGCGGGTTCCGGCGGCGTTCTGCGGCGTCGCGGGGCTGAAGCCGAGCGCCGGCCTGATTCCTCGAACGGGGCACTGGCCGGCGTGTCTGGGGCCCGGTAATTTTTTGGGGCTGGTGGGGCCGATGGCGCCGCGCGTGGAAGATCTCGATCTGCTGTTGTCTTGCACGATCGGCGCTGAGCGCCACGACCCTTCCAGCGCGCCAGTCCGGCTCCCGGCGCTCGCCGAGACCGACCTGCGCGACATCAAGATAGGCTACTACGTGGATGACGGCGTCACGCCCGTTGACGGCGAAGTTGTAGCCGCTGTTCGGGAAGCCGCCGCGGCGCTGCGAGACAGCGGAATGGAGGTCGAGCGCATTGAGATGGAGGGCGTGGCTGAGGCGATCGAAGCCTGGCGCATCCTCTTTTCCGTGGCGGGCTGGACGCTGACCAAGCCCTTGATCGCGGGCCGCGAACATGAGCTGCATCCGCTTTCCCTGGGCCTTTTCGCCGATCCCGACGAAGAGAGCGCCATGACCTACGAGCGCTTCCTGTCCGCCTGGGTGCAGCGGGACCGCTCACGGTCGAAACTACTGGGATTGATGGAACGCTACGGGGTTCTGCTGGGGCCGGTCGCGGCGGTCCCGGCCTTCGAGCACGGCCGCCGGGAGTGGGAGATCGGAGGGCGCCGCGCGACCTATCCAGGCGTATTTACCTATACACAGCTATACAACCTCACCGGGAATCCAGCCGCGGTGGTGCGGGCGGGCTCGTCGCGGACGGGCCTGCCGATCGGCGTGCAATGCGCGGCCCGCCCGTTCGAAGACCATGTGGCGCTGGCTGTCGCCGAACGAATCGAGGATCGGGTGGGTCCCTTCGGCGGCCCGGCGGGGCTGACCGACGGCTGAAACAAAAAAAAGGTCGATGTTTTGGCCCTCGCTACGGTACGATACAACTGTGGCGGTCGAACAAAGCGCACCTTCCTTAGAAGGCCTGTTGGGGGCCGACAATCAAGACGTGGAGGCGCTTGAGCGGCTGGAAGCGCGGGTGCTGCAGATGGTGGAGCAGCTCCGCGACGCCCGGAGCCGGCAGCTTGCCGCCGAGAAGGAAGCGGCGCGGCTGCGCGATGAGCTCAGCGAGAGGAACAAGCGCATCGCAGAGCTGGAGGCCCGCAGCGATGAGGGCCAGACCACCCGCAAGGTTGTACGCAACCGCATCGAGTCTCTGCTGGACCGCATCGAGGGTCTGGAGCAGAGTTGAGCGAGGACACGCGCATGCGTTCGTTGCGAGGAGTCCAAGTGCACATTTTCGGCCAGGTCTACAACGTTCGCGGCTCCGGAGACCCGGACAGGACGCACCGCGTGGCCGAGATGGTCGACGAGAAGATGAATTCCATCGCGGACCGAGGCGGATCAGCGGACAGTTACCGCATCGCCGTGCTCGCCGCGTTGGAGCTGGCGGACGAGCTCACTCGACTGCGTGAGGAGCACGAAAGCTACCGGGGACGCATCAATGCCAAGCGGGACCGCATCCAGGCCCTACTGGAGGATGCCGGCAAAATGCCGCAATCGGCGTCGCTGTTTCCGGCCGCGGATTAGCACGAAGGACCGCTTTCCGAGCTTCTTAGGGTTTGGGTCAAGACGGGCTAGCAATTTCCAATCCAGGAATGAGCCTGAAGCGGGGGAAGGGATCCAGGAGAAGGGCGCGGGTAAGTACTGCCATTAAATGTCTCCCGAGGCTTGGTTCAGCGTAGTGAGCGTGATCGCCGTGATCGGCGTCTTGCTCACAAATAAGGTCCCAGTCGAGATCGCCATGATGGCCGCCTTGGTGGCTAACATCGCGGTTGGGGGGCTGTCGCTGGAGCAGGCGCTGGTTGGGTTCGCCCATCCCGCCGTTCTGCTGATTGCGGCGCTGTTTGTGGTCGCCCAGGGCTTGGCCGAAACAGGCGCGACCCAACGCATCGCCGAAGGGATGCTGGGCCGTCCGACGAGCGTGGCCAAGGCGCAGTTGCGGCTGATGATTCCGGTGAGCCTGCTGTCGGGCTTCATGAACAACACGCCGATTGTGGCCATGTATATGCCAATCGTCGGCGACTGGGCGCGCAAGATCCGCGTCAGCCCGTCCAAGCTTTTTTTGCCACTCAGCTTCGCAGCCATTCTGGGCGGCCGATTGACCGCGATCGGCAGCTCGTCCAACCTCGTTATTTTGGGCCAGTACCGAGCACAGACGCCGCTGGAGGAAGCGCTCTCGCCCTCAATGCTGTTCTGGGCGCCGGCCGCGCTCGGCGCGCCGACTCTGGTGCTGGGCGTCGCCTTTGTGGTGCTGACCTCCCGCTGGCTCCTGCCGGAGCGCCGGCCCGCGGTTTCGTCCAGCCAGGACGCGCGCCGCTACACGGTGCAGGTGCAGGTCCAGGCCGATTCGCCGATCGTCGGCAAGACCATCGAAAGCGCCGGGTTGCGGCAGCTTCCCGGCCTCTTTCTTTCCGAGATTGAGCGCGGCGACGAGCTCATCCCCGCACCTTCCCCCCACGCGATCTTGCAGGCCGGGGATACCCTGTCTTTCGCAGGCATTCTGGAGTCGGTGGTTGACCTGCGCAAGATTCGCGGGCTCGTTCCCGCCACCGATCAGGTAAACAAGCTCAATCCCGACTTGGGCGAGCGTACTCTTGTCGAAGCGGTGGTCTCGCACAACTCGCCGCTGGCAGGACGTAGCGTCCGAGAATCGCGGTTCCGCACCACGTACAACGCGGCGATCGTCGCTGTTCACCGCAACGGCGAGCGGATCAACGCGAAAGTCGGCGACATTCACCTGCGGGCCGGGGATACCTTGCTGCTGGAGGCCCACCGCGGCTTTGTGGACGGGTACCGCAACAGTGATGATTTCTACCTGGTTTCCGCGGTGGCGGGCTCAGCGCCGGTCCGGCATGAGAAGGCTTGGTTGGCTCTGGCGATTTTTGGAGGCTTGATCGCTTGTTTTTCGATGACGAATGTTCCACCGGTCGTGCTGGGCCTTGGCGCCGCGGTGGCGATGGTCGCAACCGGTTGCGCCCCCATCGGCGTCGCCAGGGCCAGTATCAACCTGCAGGTTGTCATCGTGATCGCTTGCGCGCTGGGGTTGGGCGCGGCGATCCAGCATTCCGGAGCGGCGGGACAGATCGCCACCGAATTGCTGCAGGCTTGCAATTCCATGGGCTTCGGCCCGACCGGCATGTTGTTTGTGATAGCGTTATTGGCCGCTACATTCGCCCAGGCGCTGACGAACAACGGCGCCGCCGCGCTGATGTATCCAATTACGATCGCCACCGCTGAAGGTCTGGGCGTGTCGGCGACGCCCTTTATCTTCGTGTTGCTGCTGGGCTGCGGCCTGAGCTTCGCCACGCCCATCGGCTACCAGACCAATCTGATGGTGTACGGCCCGGGCGGCTACCGCTTCATGGACTTCACGCTGATCGGCGTTCCGCTGACGCTGCTGCTGGCGACGGTCGGCGCGCTGCTGGCTCCGCTGTTTTTCCCGTTTTGATATCCTCCGGGCTTGACGACGTTGAGCCTGCGAGCCCTCAAGCTCCACCCGGACGCGCGCCTGCCGCGCTTCGCCCACGGTCCTGACGAAGACGCGGGGATGGACCTGCACGCCGCGGAGGCGGCCGTCGTGCCGGCCCACGGTTGGATCGGCGTTGGAACAGGGCTGGCGCTGGAGATCCCGGCCGGTTGGGAGGGGCAGGTGCGGCCCCGCAGCGGTCTGGCGGCGCGCCACGGAGTGACATTGCTCAACAGCCCCGGCACGATTGATCCGGGCTATCGCGGCGAGGTGCGCGTGCTGTTGGTGAACCACTCCGATGTTGATTATCAGGTTCAACCAGGGGACCGGATCGCGCAGCTCGTGATCACCGCCTACGCTGCCGTGAAATGGGCTTGGGCGGAGGAGCTTGGCGACAGCGAGCGCTCCCAGGGCGGCTTCGGCTCAACCGGCGTGTCGGCGGAGTGAGAGCGGGCGGACGCCTCACCACAGGACCGGTTGCGCCAGCCGCAGCCCTTCAGCGCGCAATTTCACTGCCGCCCGCCAGATGAGCGGCCAAGCCTCCAGAAGCTCACCGAAGCGCCCCACCAGCTCCTGCGCCAGTGCGAGCGGCTGCTCGGCGGGCAGGTCGCGCGGCTCCAGATACTCCGGCGTTGTAATCGCCGCGCGGATCTCCTCGATCTGCCGTAGGCGCAGGGCCGCATAGAAGGCGGGCATCCCGCCGCCTTCCGCCGAGCGGTCGAGCGTGAGGCGCGGCCCTTCCTTGCGCAAGAGCAGCCCATGGATCCGTCCCCGAAATTCGGCGGCCGGCGCTGCCGCCGCGGCGCTGAGCCCGCGGCCCAGCTCAGGCAGGCTCAGGCCGGGCGGCTGGGCCTCCAGCAGCGCGGCCGGCACGTCCGGGAAGCGAATCCGCCGGACCTGATCCCAGAAGTCTTCCAGGCTTTGGTTCCGGCCCGGTGGCGGATCGTGGAATGCCGCTACGTCCAGATAGCCCTTGCAGGCGGCTGGAAGGCACTGCTTCAACGTTCGGCCCAATAGCCCATCGGAGTTGCGCTGGACCGGACAGAACGGAGGCAGCATTTCCGTGGCGTCGAGCCCCAAATTGCCGGCCATGGTGACGACGCCGTCTCCCAGCGTCGGCCGTCGCGGGAGCCGAAGGCTGCGCCGGTTGCGGATCGCCTCGTGGAAGAGCTCCTCGGAAACCGTCAGGCGTCGTTGTGATGCCGGTGAAGTGAACAGGTGCGCCGTCGCTCCGATACCGGAGTCGCCGACGACTCCGGCCATGCTCGTGCGCACGCGGACCTCGCCGTCCCGCAAACGATTTTCAAAGTCCAACCCGAGGTATCGCAGCTCCAGGCCGGGCCCTTGCTCGGCCGCGGCGATCAGCTCCCCCGCGCTTCTGCCGAGCAGCCGCTCGTGCTCGCCCAGCAGGTCGCGGGCTACGAATTCTACGCCCGCCGCCAAGTCGTCTTGGTTGCGAAAGAACCAGAATTCCGTCGGGTCATTGCCCGAGGTCAGCTCCAAACCGGGCAGCGGCTCCGGGCATGCTGCCAGTTGCGCGACGCCGTCATCGTCCGCCAGCACGTAAGGCTCGCCGGCCGAGTCCAGCAGTAGACAATTGCGCGCGGATCCGGTCGTGACGGGGCAGCGCTCGTCGCCGCGCAGGGCGAAGCGGACCAGCTCGAGCTCCACGCCCGCTTCCTCCGCCAGCTCGCGAGCATAGTCGTCGCGCCTTCCGGGGCCGGCCAGCCGAATGGCGGCGCGTCCGGCGAGCGCCTGGAGCGCGTCGCCGGTGGCGCTCTCCTCCTCGGGCGTCCGGGCGTCGTCAATCACCGTAATAGCGATCTCGCGCTCGAACTGCGCGGCGTTCTCCGTCCAGCTCTCGATCGCCCGCCGCAACAAAGCGGGCCGG
>CAYOPA010000043.1:0-19334 GCA_964405625.1 uncultured Bryobacterales bacterium | reverse complement strand
TTGTCCGGCCACAGCCACTGTTGATGAGTCGGACAGGAATGTCCGACCTACTGGGGCGGCGATGAGCCTGCTTGTTGGTCTGGCGACGCTGTATTACTTAGCGGTGATCGTCGCCGCCGCTCGCTTTGGCGGCCGATCGGGCAGGGCTCCTGAAAAGCCTCCGCTCGTCTCCATCCTCAAGCCCCTGCGCGGCGCCGACCCGCACCTACTCGCCAACCTGCGCTCACACCTTCAGCTCGACTATCCCGACTTCGAGATACTGTGCGGAGTCGCCCACGCGGACGACCCGGCCGTCGCCGTCATCAAGGGTCTGGGCTCGGCCATTCGCCTGATCGTCTGCGGCCCCCCCGGCCTCGGCAACGCCAAGGTCGCCATCCTCGAAAAGCTCGCCGCCGAAGCCCGCCACGAAACGTTACTTGTCGACGACGCCGACATCCGCCTCGAACCCGGCGATCTCGCCGCCCTGGTCGCCGATCTGACCCCCGACGTCGGGCTCGTCACCACCCTCTACCGCGCCCGCCCTGGGGGAACGTGGGCCTCCCGGCTCGACGCGGCCTGGATTTCCGGCGATTTTGCGGGCCAGGCGCTGGTCGGGGCGAAGCTGGCGCGCCTGAGCTTCGCCCTGGGAGCGACGATGCTCTTCCGCCGCGGCGACCTCGAAAAAATCGGCGGATTCCGGGCCATTCGGCCCTATTTGGCCGACGACTACCAGCTCGGCGCCCGCATCGCGGGGCTGGGCAAGCCTGTGCGGCTCTCGAACGTCGTGGTCGAAACCGTCCTGGGCGCGCCGGGTTGGCGCGAGGTCTGGTTGCGGCATCTGCGTTGGTCGCGCACGATTCGCGCCTCCCGGCCCGACGGCCACCTGGGCTTCGGCGTCACCTTCGGCTGCCTGTGGGCGCTGCTGCTGTTGGCGGCGGGCGGCCCTGGGTGGTTGGCCGCTCTGGCCGTGGCCGGACGCATGGCGGCGAGCTTTTCCGTCGCCGCCGCTCTGGATGCTTCCGCCATGGCGACCGCGCTCGCCGCGCCCCTGGTCGAGCTTTGGTCGGCGGCCGTCTGGCTGTGGAGCTTCACCGGACGCGAGATCGTCTGGGGCGGCCGTCGACTGCGGCTCGAACGATCCGGAATCATCGTCGAAAGCCGCGATTGAGGGTTGTTATAATCGAATTCTCAGGCATTTTCCCTGCTTGCCGTATGGGCCGGGACGCTGAGGAACGCCGCCGCATGAGCTCCTCCACGACCCCCTTCCGCGCCGACGAGAAAGTCGTCTATCTGCTCAAGCCCCGCGGCTTCTGCGCCGGTGTAGTCCGCGCCATCGACATCGTCGAGCTCGCCCTGGAAGCTTACGGGCCGCCCATCTACGTCCGCCGCGAGATCGTCCATAACCGCCACGTCGTCGAAGACCTCGCTTCGCGCGGCGCCATTTTTGTCGAAGAGCTCGACGAGGTGCCGTCCAACCAGCGCGTGATTTACAGCGCCCACGGCGTGGCGCCGGAAGTCCGCCGGCAGGCTCAGGCGCGCGGGCTGCGCGTCATCGACGCCACCTGCCCGCTGGTCACCAAGGTCCACGTCGAGGCCGTCAAATTCGCCCGCGCCGGCGGGACGATCCTGCTGATCGGCCATCGCGATCATGACGAGGTCATCGGCACCAGCGGCGAGGCCCCTCCCCAGACCATCGTAGTCGCCTCCGCCCAGGAGGCCGAGCAGGTCCAGGTCGCCGACCCGGAAAACGTCTACTACCTCACCCAGACAACCCTCAGCCTGGACGAAGCCGGCGAAATCATTACCGTGCTCAAGCGCCGTTTTCCGGCCATCCAAGGCCCCAAGGCGCAGGACATCTGCTACGCCACTGAAAACCGCCAGCAGGCCGTCAAGCGCCGCGCCCCGCAGTGCGATCTGCTGCTGGTGGTCGGCTCGCGGAACAGCTCCAACTCGCAGCGGCTGGTGGAGGTCGGGGCCAATCTCGACGTGGCGGGCCACCTGATTGACGATGAGCGCGACATCAGCCCCGCTTGGCTGGAAGGCGTCCGCTCGGTCGTCATCACCGCCGGAGCTTCGGCGCCGGAGGTGCTGGTGCAGCGCGTGGTGGACTATTTGCAGCAACAGTTCTCGTTCGGACGCGTCGAAGAGGTGGAAGTGATCGAGGAAGACGTGAAATTCCCACTCCCTGCTGAGCTCAACGCCTATCGCAACCAGAAGCTGACGCAGATCGCGAACGTATGACCGACATTCAGCGGGGCGGTTATCAGTCAGCAGCGGGCTTTGCGCCGCTGGAGACGGAATTCTCCCAGGTGAGCGCCGGCATTGACGCCGCCACCGAGCTGTTGCTGGAGCTGCAAACCGAGGCGGGCTACTGGGTCGGCAAGCTCAGCGCCGACGCCACCCTCGAATCCGACTACATCCTCCTGCAGCTCTGGCTCTACCCGCCCGTCGACGGCGCCTGGCGTCCCGCTACCATCGAGCGCTGCCGCAAGGCCGCCCGCGGCATCCTGCGGCGCCAGACCACGACAGGCGGCTGGAGCATTTTTCCCGGCGGCCCGGATAATGTCTCCGCCACCGTCAAGGCCTACGCCGCCGTCAAGCTCGTCGGCCCGCCTGACAGCGAGATCTCCTTGGCGCGGGCCCGCCGCCGCGCCGTGGAGCTCGGCGGCGTCGAAGCGGCTAACAGCTACACGAAGATCTACCTCAGCTACTTCGACCTGTTCGACCGCGAGAAGACCCCCACCATCCCGCCGGAGGTGTTTCTGCTCGACGCCTCCAGCCGGATCAACATCTACGAGATCTCCTCGTGGAGCCGGGCGATCCTGGCGCCGCTGGCCATCCTGGGGGCCAAGCGGGCCGCCCGTCCCGTCCCGGCCGGCTTTACCCTGCGCGAGATCTACTCCGGCGTGGAGCCCGCCCGTCCCAAGCTGATGAGCTGGAAGAGTTTCTTCCTGTGGGCCGACCGCTCGCTCAAGATCTGGGAACGCATCGGGCTCAACGGTTTTCGCCAAAAAGCCATCGACGCCGCCGAGCGCTGGATGGTCGAGCGGCTGGAGAAGTCCGACGGTCTCGCGGCGATCTTCCCCGCCATGATGAACTCCATCATGGCGCTCACCGAGCTCGGCTACGGGCTCGACCATCCGATGCTGCAGCGCGAAATCGAGCGCTTCGACAATCTGATCATCGAGGACGCCGACGAGCTCACGCTCCAGCCCTGCCATTCGCCCGTCTGGGACACCGCGATCACCTCCTTCGCCCTCTCCACGGCCCATCCCCGGCCGGCGCCGCGCGTTCGCGCCGCGCTGGAGCGCGCCGGAAAGTGGCTGCTCTCCAAGGAAGTCACCGAGCCCGGCGACTGGATCGTAAAGAACCCGGGGACCAAGCCCGGCGGCTGGTACTTTGAGCTCGAAAACGAGTTCTACCCCGATTGCGACGACACCGCCAAGGTCCTGCTGGCGCTGGAGTCTTCGTTCGCCCAACCTCGGCCGGAGCACGAAGCGGCCCGCGAGCGGGCGCTGCGCTGGCTGACCTCGATGCAGTGCCGCGACGGCGGCTGGGCGGCGTTTGACCGGGATAACGACGCCGAGATCCTCACCCACGTCCCCTTCGCCGACCACAACGCGATGCTCGATCCGAGCTGCCCGGACATCACCGGCCGGGCCTTGGAGGCGCTGTGCGGGCCGGGCCGAGGCCGTTTTCGGGACGCCATCACGCGCGGCGCCGCCTACCTGCGCGCCTGCCAGCAGGAAGACGGCAGTTGGTACGGCCGCTGGGGCGTGAACTACATCTACGGGACCTGCTTCGCGCTGCGCGGGCTGCGCGCCGCTGGCGAGGACTGGCGCGAAGCCCACATCATGCAGGCTGGCGAGTGGCTGCGCTCGGTCCAAAACGCCGACGGCGGCTGGGGCGAGACGTGCGGCAGCTACGACGATCCCCAGGACAAGATCCGCGGCGTGTCCACGCCGTCGCAAACCGCCTGGGCTTTGATGGGCCTGTTCGCCACCGGAGATTACCAAACTGGCAGCGTCACGGCGGGCGTCCGGTACCTGCTCCACAGCCAGAACGACGACGGCTCCTGGGACGAAGATTCCTTCACCGGGACCGGTTTTCCGAGCGTTTTCTATCTGCGCTACGACTACTACCGGCTGTATTTCCCGCTGATGGCCCTGGGCGAGTACCGGAGGCTGCGCTTTGCCGACTAGATCAGTAGAGACGGACATTCCTGTCCGTCTTCCGACGCGTACGGCGCCAGCCAAGGCTTAACCCATGCGCTTCCCCCTCGACATGACCGCACGCATGGGCGCCTACATCGCCCGCAATAGGCTGTCCCCCAACCCTGCCTGGCAGCGCGACCCCGACCCGGCCCGCCGCAGCCCGTTCCCCATCATTCACGACGCCCCGCGCGCCGCCGTGTCGCCCGGCCTCGGCGTCGACCAGCACCCGTACTTGAAAAAACGCTTCCCGCTGGTGCTGATGCTGGAGCCCCTGCACGCCTGCAACCTCACCTGCACCGGTTGCGGCCGCATCCGGGAGTACGAAGATAGCATCACGGACCGCCTCTCGCTCGACCAGTGCCTGGGCGCGGTCGATGAATGCGGCGCCCCGATCGTCTCCATCTGCGGCGGCGAACCGATGATGTACCCCGAGATCGGCCCGCTGGTGAGCTCAATTCTCGACCGCCGCAAGCATATCTACCTGTGCACCAACGGCATGTTCATGACCCGTCGGCTGTCGGAATTCAAGCCCGACCGGCGCTTCTTCTTCAACGTGCATCTAGACGGTCTGAAGGAGACCCACGACATGGCCGTCGAGCGCGAAGGCGTCTTTGAAGAGGCTGTCGAAGGCATCCGCGCCGCCAAGGCCGCCGGCTTCATGGTCTGCACTAATACAACCATCTACCGCGAGACCGACATGCGCGAGATCGAGGAGCTGATGGCCTACCTCGAACAGTTCGACATCGACGGCCACATGCTCTCGCCCGCCTACCCCTACTCGGCCGTTGACGCCACGGAGATCTTCCTTACCCGCGAAGAGGTCCACGAAAAGTTCCGTGATGTGGACCGCCTCTTCAAGCGCTTCAAGCTCAATTCGACGCCCACTTACTTGAAATTCCTCAAGGGCGAGCGCGACCTGCCCTGCACCGCCTGGGGCAACCCGACCTACAACGTGCGCGGCTGGAAAGGCCCTTGCTACCTGATTACCGACGCCCACCACGAAACGTTTGACGACCTGATGAGCCAGACGCCGTGGGAGAATTACGGCCACGGCAACGACCCGCGCTGCAACGACTGCATGGTGCACTGCGGCTTCGAGCCCTCGGCGGCGTTGGGCGTGAACGCCACTTTGGGGGACAGCTTGAAGATGATTGCGTGGGCGTTGGGGTAGGTCGTGAACCGTGAGCCGTCAACCGTTGACGCTTGTGACCGGGGCTTCCGGGTTTATCGGGGATGAGTTGCGGTTGCTGTTGAGACCTGGGAGCGACCGGCGCGGCTTGGCCGGGTTGGCGTTTGAGGAGGCGATCGGGGATTTGCGGGATCCGGCTTCGCTGGAGCGGGCGGTCCGCGGTTGCTCCAGCGTCTACCATGTCGCCGCCAACTACCGCTTGTGGGCGAAGGACCCCCGAGAGCTGGAGCGCTCGAACGTGGACGGCACACGCAACCTGCTGGCCGCCGCCGAGCGCGCGAGGGTCGGAAAAGTTGTCTACACCAGCACCGTCGGGACGATCGGCGTGATCGGCGACGGCACGGAAGGGGACGAATCCTCGCCGGTCTCGCTCCGCAAGATGCGGGGCGTCTACAAGCGGACCAAGTTCCAGGCCGAGCAGGTCGCGCTCGACCATGCCCGGCGCGGATTGCCCGTCGTCATCGTCAACCCGACTGCACCGGTCGGCGAAGCGGATCTGAAACCGACCCCCACCGGCCGCATCCTGGTCGACTTCCTGCGCGGCGCCATGCCCGCCTACGTCGATACGGGGCTGAACCTCGTCGATGTGCGCGATGTGGCGCAAGGGCACCTGCTCGCCGCCGAGCGCGGACGCACGGGCGAGCGCTACATTCTGGGCGCCGAAAACCTGAGCCTGCGGGAGATCCTGGAGCGCTTGGCCGCCATCGCCGACCGCAAGCCGCCCCGCATCGAAATCCCCTACTTTGCGGCCTGGATGTTCGGAGCGCTGGGAACGGCCTGGGCCGGCGTCCCCGGCCGCGAGCCCCGCGCTCCGCTCGAAGCCGTGCGCATGGCCCGCAAGAAGATGCACGTCCGCTGCGACAAAGCCGCCCGCGAGCTCGGCTGGCGCCCCGGCCCCGTGAACCCCGCCCTGGAGAGGGCCGTCGCATGGTTCCAAAGCAACGGCTACTGCTGATCGTCGCCGCCGATCGGCGTGAGCTGGCCGGGTTTCGCAACCTCAAGCCGGTTGACATTGGCCTGCACTGCGCCTTTCGGGCTGATCTCGCCGACGGCCCTGCCCTGCTCGTCGCCCACGGGCCCGGCCGCGAGAACGCCCGCGGCGCGGTCCAAGCGGCGGCCGAGCGCTTCGATCTCAGCGCCGTCGTCTCCACCGGCTACGCAGGCGGCCTGGACCAGGCGCTGGCCGTTGGCGACATCGTCGTTGTGGAGCGCATTCTCGAGCTCGATTCCCGAGTGGGTTATCCTGTGAAATTGTCGCAAGCCGCGTCCGCCCCGGCCAAGTCGGGCGTTCTGGTCACCATCGACATGGTGGCGCAGACCGTAGCGGAGAAAGTCAGGCTTCGGGCCGCCGGAGCCGATTTAGTGGACATGGAGGCGGCGGAGGTTGCCCGGCAGGCGCAAGCGCTCGGGCTGCCCTTCTACTGTGTGCGTGTGATTAGTGATGCCGCTGGGGATGACTTCTCGATCGACTTCAACCGCGCCCGGAGGGCTGACGGTACTTTCTCGGGTTGGCGCGTCCTGTGGCAGGTCGGCTTGAGCCCTCGCCGCTGGAAGGACCTGTTGAAATTGAAGCGAAACGGCGAGCTCGCCGCGGCGAATCTGGCCGCATTCCTGTCTGGCTGCCTGTTTAATCCACCCTCGAAATGACCCAGGAAGCCACAGCCATTGGCGGCTCCATGCGGGCCGCCGTGTATCGCGGCGAGCAGACCGTGCGCGTCGAAGAAGTGCCCCTTCCCGCCATTGGTCCCGGCGAGATCCTTATCCGCGTCGCCTCCTGCGGCGTCTGCCACACCGACCTCAAGAAGATCGAGCACGACCTGCTGCCGCCCCCGCGCATCTACGGGCATGAAACGGCCGGCGTGGTCGCGGCCGTCGGCGAGGGCGTCACGAAATACGAAGCCGGCGACCGCGTCTGCGTCTTCCACCACATCCCTTGCCTGGACTGCTTTTACTGCCGCCACAAGGCCTACGCACAGTGCGAGACCTACAAGAAAGTCGGTGTGACAGCCGGGTTTGAGCCGGCCGGCGGCGGGTTTGCCGAGTACGTGCGCGTGATGGGCTGGATTGTCGAGCGCGGCGTGGAAAAGATTCCCGACGGCGTCAGCTTTGACAAAGCCACCTTCGTGGAGCCGGTCAACACCTGCCTTAAAGGCCTGGAAAAATGCGCCATCGAGGACGAGGAGACTGTCGTCGTGCTCGGGCAAGGGCCGATCGGGCTGCTGTTCACCATGTTGCTGGCGCGGCGGCCGGGCGTCAGAATCATAACTACGGACGTATTGGCGTCCCGGCTGGAGAAAGCGACCCGCCTCGGAGCCACGGAAGCTCTCGACGCTTCCAGCATCGATTTGGCTTCCGAGATGCGCTCCCGCACCGCCGGACGCGGCGCCGATGTGGCTATTGTGGCCGCCTCGGCGCCCGGAATTGTTGAGCAAGCCGTCGCCGCGACCCGTCCGGGCGGTAGAATCATGCTTTTCGCACAGACTTCGCCGCAAGAAACCTTCGTACTCGATGGCGCCGGAGTGGGAAAAGGGGAGAGAATGGTATTTGGTTCGTACAGCGCCTCGGTCGACTTGCAGCGCGAGTCGGCGGAGATCGTCTGGCGGGAGGACTTCCCGGTGGAGCAATTAATCTCACACCGGCTGCCGTTGGAAGAGCTGCAACGCGGCATGGAACTGGCTCGGCGACCCAGTGAGGGCTCCTTGAAAGTTCTGGTACTTCCGCGAGAGGAAAGCGATCGTGACTGAACGCATGACGGCGGCGGTGCTCTACGGGAAGGAAGACCTTCGCGTGGAAGAGGTCGCCACCCCGGAGATCGGGCCCGGCGACCTGCTTGTGAAAGTGCAGGCCGCGCTGACCTGCGGCACGGACCTGAAAGTCTTTCGGCGCGGCCACCACGCGCGCATGATCGATCCCCCGGCGCTGTTCGGACACGAGCTGGCCGGCGAGATTGTGGCCGGCGGCGAAGGCGTCACCCGTTTCCGGGTCGGGCAACGGATCGTCGCGGCCAACTCCGCGCCGTGCGGCGAGTGCTTTTTCTGCCGCCGCAAGCAAGAGAATCTCTGCGAGGACCTGCTGTTCAACAACGGGGCCTATGCGCAGTACATGCGCATCCCTCGCCGCATCGTTGAGAAGAACACTTACGCGATTCCGGATGGAGTCGACGCCCGCGGCGCCGCCATGGCCGAACCGCTGGCCTGCGTGCTGCACGGCATTGAAGACACCGGCATCCGCGCCGGCGATACGGTCACCGTCATCGGCCTGGGTCCGATCGGCTTGATGTTCGTTCGGCTGGCGAGCCTTGCCGGGGCGCGAGTGATCGCCGTCGGCCGCAGGGCGCAGCAGCTTGAGAGAGCCGAGCGCATGGGCGCCGCCGCGCTGGTGATCTCTCGGCCCGGCCAGGAGCCGATCGAGCAGGTGCGCCAACAGACCGATCAAGGCCGCGGCTCCGACGTGGTCATCGAAGCCGTCGGCTCGCCGCAAGCCTGGCGCGGCGCCGTCGAGATGGCCCGCATGGGCGGCACGGTCAACTTCTTTGGCGGCTGCCCTCGCGACACGCAGGTGTGCCTGGACACCTCGCTGCTGCACTACTCCGAGCTCACCCTCAAGGCCAGCTTCCACCACACGCCGCGGCACATCGAGCGCGCCTTGGAGATCATTGCGGACGGCGGCATTCGCGTCGACGACTTCGTGATTGACCAGGCGCCACTGAAGGACCTGCTCAGCGTCTTCCAGCACATGATGAGCCACAACGGCCATCTCAAGACGGCGATCCTGCCGCACGACGACTAGGCGGCCCGGCGCGCGAGGGCCGGCGAAGATTTGCGCAACGGGATGGGATTCCTCTTCCCCAGGCAGTTTCTCGAACGTCACGGCGAAGTCTTCGACCCGTGGCCGCTCGACGAATCCCTCGCCTACACCCGCCGGCTCTCCGGCGCCCATTACGAGAATTTTCACGTCGTCAGCTTTCTGCTGCCCCGTCATCTCCACCAGGATTTCTTCAACGTCTATGCTTACTGCCGCTGGGCCGACGATCTGGGCGACGAGCTGGGCGACCCGCGGCGCAGCCTCCGAGCGCTGGCTTGGTGGCGTCGCGAGCTGGAATCGATGTACGCCGGCGAGCCCCCGCGCCACCCGGTTTACGTCGCCCTGGCCGGGACTGTCAAGCGCCGCGATCTGCCCCAGGAACCGTTCGAGCATCTCATCCGCGCTTTTGAGCTGGACCAGACCAAGACCCGCTATCAAACCTACGACGAGGTTCTGGAATACTGCGTCTGGTCGGCCAACCCAGTCGGCCGCCTGGTGCTGGCGCTGTGCGGCTACCGCGACCCGGAGCGGCTGGCGCTGTCGGACGCCGTCTGCACGGCCCTCCAACTGGCCAACCATTGGCAGGACGTGCGCCGCGATTTTTTTGACCGGGACCGCGTCTACCTGCCCGCCGACCTGATGGCGCGGCACGGCTATAGCTTTGAGGCCCTGGAAGCCGACCTGGGCCGCAAGCGCGCCTCCGCCCCCGCCCGCGAGCTGCTGCGCGAGCTGGTTGACCGCGCCGAAAAGCTCTTCGCCCTAGGCGCCCCGCTGCCCTCCACGCTCGACCGGCGGCTGGCTATCGACATCGAGCTGTTCCGGCGCGGCGGGTTGGCCGTGCTCGAAAAAATTCGCCGCCAAGGCTATGATGTGATCGCCCGCCGCCCGAAGATCGGCAAGCTGCAACGCGCCGGGCTGGTTGTCGCCACGCTCGCTTCGCGGCTGTTCGCCCCCAGCGGGGCGGCCCCCCAGCCGATCGCCGAGCCGGGGGCGCCGAAATGACTCTCGAAGCCAGCTTCGAGCACTGCCGCCGCATCGCCAAGACCCGCGCGCGCAACTTCTACTACTCGTTTCTGCTGCTGCCAAAGGCCCAGAAGGACGCCATGTGCGCCATCTATGCCTTCATGCGCTACTCCGACGACATCTCCGACGACGAAGAGCCCACTCTCGACCAGCGCCGCGCCGCTCTGGTGCGCTGGAGAATCGCGCTGGAGCGCGCCCTCGACGGCGACTTCGGCGACGACCCGATCCTGCCCGCCTTCCACGCCACCGTCGAGCGCTACTCCATCCCGCGCCAGTATTTTTTTGACATGATCGACGGCGTCGGCAGCGATCTGGAGCCGCAAGCCTACGAGACCTTCGATGACCTGTACCAATACTGCTACCGCGTCGCCTCGGTGGTCGGCCTGACCATCATCCACATTTTTGGTTTCGACAGCCCGCGGGCCTTGGAGCTGGCCGAAAAGTGCGGCATCGGCTTCCAGCTCACGAACATCCTGCGCGACATCCCCGAGGACGCCGCGATGGGCCGCGTCTACCTGCCCGCCGAAGACCTGCGCCGCTTCGGCCTCAGCCGCGAAGCGCTGCTCGCCGCCGGAGACGCCGGCCGTCCCGCGGAGGGCCGATTCGACGAGCTGATGGCCTTGGAGTGGCGCCGCGCCCAAAGCTACTATGAGGAGTCTGCGCCGCTGCTGGAGCTGGTGAAACCGATGAGCCGGCCGTCGCTGTGGGCCATGATCGCCATCTACCACGGAGTCCTGCTGCGCATCCGGGAGCTGCGCTACGACGTTTACCGCCGGCGCGCTCGGCTGACCGCGCTCGAGAAGAGCTGGATCGTGCTGCGCGCCGGCCGCGCCCGCTGGCTGGGCGGCGCCCTGCCGGCGCCGGTGGGTTCATGAACCTGTAAGCCCATGAGCCCAAGCGTTCAAATCGTCGGCGGCGGCTTGGCCGGGCTGGCCGCCGCCGCCGCCCTGGCGTCGCTTGACTGGCGGGTCGAGCTGCACGAGTCCAAGCCGTTTCTCGGCGGTCGGGCGACGTCCTTTCCGGTCTCGCCCGCCGACCCCGACTCCGAGCGCATCGACAACTGCCAGCACGTGCTGCTGCGCTGCTGCGACAACCTGGTGGACTTCTACCGCCGGTGCGGCGTCGAAGACAAGATCGAGTTCCACGACCGCATCCACTTTGTCCGGCCCGGCGGCGCCGTCGATACGCTGGCGCGCGGCCCCTGGCCCAAGCCGCTGCATCTGGCGGGCTCCTTCCTCCGTTTCGGTTTTTTGGATTGGCGGGACAAGTGGTCGCTGATCACCACCCTGCAGGCCCTGGAGCGCGAAAAACACCGCCCGGACCTCGACGCCATCCCCATGTCGGAATGGCTGCACGCAAGGCCGGTCACCGAGCGCTCCTACCAACGCTTCTGGCGCCCCATCTTGGTGAGCGCGCTGAACGAGGAGCCCGAGCGCTCGTCGGCCAAGGCCGCCTTTCAGGTCTTTGCCGACGGCATGATGGGGACCCGCACCAGCTACGAAATGGGCGTGGCGGCCGTCCCCCTGGCCGAGCTCTATGACGCCGCCGGAGACGGCCGGCTCGGCCCCAGCCTGCGGGTGCATCTGCGCTCGCGCGTCGAGCGGATCGACCCGCGCTCGCCCGAGGCCGATTACTACATCGCCGCCGTGCCGTTTGAGCGGGCGGCCGAGCTGCTGCCTGATCTGGATCTGCCGCTCGAAAAGTTCGAGCACTCGCCCATCACCGGCGTCCACCTGTGGTACGACCGCCCGATTACCGAGCTGCCCCACGCGGCGCTGCTGGACCGCACCATGCAGTGGATGTTCCGGCGCGGCGACAGCTACGTACAGTGCGTGGTGAGCGCCTCGCGCGATCTGCTGCCGCTGAGCCAGGCCGAGATTGTCGAGCTGGCCGAGCAGGAGCTGGCGGAATTTTTCCCGGCCGCCCGCGAGGCCAAGTTGCTGCGCAGCCGCGTCATCAAGGAGGTTCGCGCGACGTACTCCATTGTGCCGGGGCTGGAGCGCGACCGCCCCACCGCCGTCACAAAAATACCCAACCTCTTCCTGGCCGGCGACTGGACCGCCACCGGCTGGCCCGCCACCATGGAAGGCGCCGTGCGCAGCGGCTACCTCGCGGCCGAGGCCGCCGTGCGCGCCTCCGGCGGCGACGCCCGCTTCCTGATCGGTTGACCGCGCCCAGGTATGATGAAGTGCTGCCCGACGCTTAGCTCGAACCTGTAAGCGCCATGTATTCGCCGCAACTGCTCGACCATTTCGAAAACCCGCGCAACCCCGGCGCGCTGCCGCCCCCGGCGGTTTCGGTGCGCGTCGAAAACCCGATCTGCGGCGACATTTTGGAGCTTTCCGCGCGGTTTGAAGGCGGCCGTGTGGTCGAAGCCCGCTTCAAGTCCAAGGGCTGCACGGCGTCCATCGCGACCGGCTCGGCGTTGACCGAGCTGCTGTTGGGCAAGTCGCCGGCCGAGCTCGAAGGGTTGACGAAGGACGACGCCGAGCGCGCCGTCGGGGGCTTGTCCAACGAATCCAAGCACGCCGCCGCGCTGGCCATCGACGGCGTCAGAGCGCTGGCGAAGGCGGCCAGGTCGGCGAGCTGAACAGCTCCACGGCCTCGCCCGGCGGCAGCTCGGCGAGGAGCTCGGCGACGGTCCGGCCCAGCTTGGGGTGGACCCAATCCGGGGCGATCTCGGCCAGCGGCGCCAGCACGAAACGCCGCAAGTGCATGCGCGGATGGGGCAGCAGCGGCGCCGCCGCGCCAGCCGCGCCCGATTCGGCGCCGTCCCGCCACAGCAGCAAATCCAGGTCAATCGAACGCGGGCCGTCGGGAATCGTCCGCACGCGCCCCAGCGCCTCCTCGATGGCGTGCGCCCGCTGGAGCAGCGCCGGCCGCGCCCAGTCCGTCTCCAGGAGCAGGCAGGCGTTTAAGAAGTCGTCCTGCTCGCGAAAGCCCACCGGCTCGGTCTGGTACAGAGACGAAATCCGCACAATCCGGCCGACTCGCGCCAGCCGCCTGACGGCCGAGCGCAGTTGCGCCTCGCGGTCGCCCATGTTCGATCCCAAGCCGATCAGGACTTCAGCGCTCACGGGTGCGTACAATCTCCACCGCCGCCGCCTCGGCCCCAAAGGACGCCAGGGCCCCGGGTTTGCGAACGGTCAGGCGCACGGATTCGGCCGGAAAAGCCGCCAGAATCGCCCCGGCCAGCTCCTCGGCCAGGGTTTCGATCAGGCGCCGCTCGCCGGCCGCCGCCAGATCCTGGGCCAGCCGGGCTACCGCCGCATAGTCGATCGTTTGGGAGAAATCGTCGGTTTGCGCGGCCGACCGGATGTCCCATGCCAGAGCCAGGTCCAGCCGAAGCTCTTGAGGAGAAGCCCGTTCCTCGTCCGGAACCCCGATGCGGCAGCGCAGCGGCAGGTCCAGGATGCGGATCGCGTCCATCAGCTCGCGCGCGCCGCCCGCACCGCGTCAATCACCTCGATCGCCTGCCGGCACTCCCGCACATCGTGGACCCGCACCAGACCGGCGCCATGCAGCACGGCGGCGCAGCAGGCGGCGAGGGTCCCCGGCAACCGTTGGTCCACGGGCGGCTTGGAGGGCAAGGAGCTCAGGAACGATTTGCGTGACGGCCCGACAAGGATCGGAACGCCCAGCGACGCCAATTCCCCCAGGCGTTGAATGATCTCGTAATTCTGAGCGGCGGTTTTGCCGAAGCCGATGCCGGGATCGACGGCCAGGTCCGTCAGGCCTGCCGCTCGCGCCGCCGCCAGCCGCTCGGCCAGAAAGGCCTTGATCTCGCCGACCACATCCTCGTAGGCCGTATCGCCCTGCATCGTCTCCGGCGTGCCGCGCATGTGCATCAGCACGGCCGCCGCCCCGGCTTGCGCGGTCAGCTCCAGCATCGCGGGCTGGACCAGAGCGGTGATGTCGTTGACGATGCGCGCCCCTTTGCGCAGGCACTCGCGGGCGACGGCCGGCTTGGTGGTGTCGATGGAGACGGGGACGCTGACCTCGCGGACGATCTCGGCGACGATCGGCGCGACGCGGTCGAGCTCCTCTTGCTCGGAGACCGTGGCCGCGCCGGGCCGGCTGCTCTCGCCGCCCACGTCGATGATGTCGGCGCCGTGGGCCACCATCTCGACGGCGTGGCCGACGGCGTGGTCGAACTGCAAGAAGCGGCCGCCGTCGGAAAATGAGTCGGGCGTGACGTTCAGCACGCCCACAATCAGCGTCCGCCCTGGGGGCGGGGTCAACAATCTCTCCGCCATGGCCTGGACATATTGTGCCAGACGGCGCCCGCCGCACGGGGCTTGGGCTTCGGCGAAGCCCGTGGCGCGCGGCTCCAGTCGCGCCGCGTCGTCGCGTATCGACGACGTTCCCGCGATCACACGCAAGGATCCCACGTACTGCGACTGTTCCGCGCACGGGCCTCGACCTGGGGTCGAGGCGGCAGGCGTAGGCGCCTGCGCTACTTGTCCGGCGCGATCAGCTCCAGCAAGGCGTGGTTGCGAGCCGACAGGACCTTGGCCAGGCTTTCGGGCGAGGTGAACCAGACCATGGGATCGTCCTTGGCCGGCTTCAGCTCGCCCCGGGCGATCGCCATCGTCCGCGCCTTCATCGCCTCGTAGCCGGCGATCCCCACTTTCAGAGTTTGTTTCATGTCCGAGCTCCCAGCCCCGCCTTCACCGCAACGCCCCATGCGGGCGGGTGTCCTTGCGCAGGTCGTCGTTAAATTTTTGCGCCAGCTTCAGCAGATCCTCCGCCACGCTCGGCTCCTTGGCCGCATAATCCAGCCGTTCGCCGATATCCTCGTACAGGTTGTATAGCTCCCCCGCCAGCACCTTGCCTCGGTCGCCGTCGGGCGCCAGATGCAGCTTCCACTTGCCCCGCCGCACCGCCGCGATCATGGGATCGTTCTTCGGCGGCCCGTCCGCGGCTCGGTAGGCCATGCCGCCCACGTAATAGAAAAACGTATCCCGCGGGCTCTTCGCGCCCGGCGCGATCAGCAGCGGCCAGATGTCCACGCCGTCAATCGTGCGGTCGCGCGGAGGCCCGGCGCCGGCCAGCCGCGCGAGCGTTGGCAGGATGTCGATATTGGCCGCCATGCCCGAGCTCACCAGCCCGGCCGGAATCTGACCCGGGAAGCGCGCCACAAACGGAACCCGCACGCCGCCCTCGTAGTTCGTCCCCTTACTGCCGCGCAGCGGACCCGCCGAGCCGGCGTCAAAGCCGTACTCCACCCAGGGGCCGTTGTCGGAAGTAAAGACCACCAGCGTCTTCTCATCCAGCCCCAGTTCGCGGATCGCGTCCAAAATGCGGCCGACGTTAGCGTCAATCTCTCCGACCACATCGCCATACCGGCCCCGCATCGACTCATCCTCAAAAGGCTTGCTGCGATACAGCGGCACGTGCGGCATCGCATGCGCCAGGTAGATAAAGAACGGCTGCTCGCGATGCTCCCGCATAAAGCGGATCGCCTCGTCGGTGTAGTCGCCCGTGAGCCGCTCCTGGCGCGGGTTCAGCTCAATGATCTCCTCGTTGCGCATCAGCGGCAGGGGCGGGAACCAGTCCGTCGGATAGGTCTGGTCCGACTGCGCGAAGCCGGTATAGCGCGCGCGCTCCCGGGCGGCTTTCATCCGCTCGTCCTCGTCGGGCGTGACCACGGTCTTGGGGTGGTACGGCCACATGTCGTTCGAGTAGGGCAGCCCGTACCAGTAGTCGAAGCCGTGGCGGGTGGGCAGAAACTCCGGCGCGTCGCCCAGGTGCCACTTGCCGAGAATGGCGGTCGCGTAGCCCTGGTCCTTGAGGATCTCCGCCACGGTGATCTCGTTGGGATGCAGGCCGGTCCTGGCGCGCGGCAAGTGGTTGAACGCCAATGAGTTGCGCGCCGGATAGCTGCCGGTCATCAGCGCCGCCCGCGACGGGCCGCAGAACGGCTGCGCATAGAAATCCGTCAGCCGCGCCCCTTCTCGGGCGAGCCGGTCAATGTTCGGCGTACGGATGTAGGGATGGCCCTGCACCCCGAGGTCGCCGTAGCCGAGGTCGTCGGCCATCACAAAGACGATGTTCGGCCGGTCGAGCGGGGCGGCCCCCGCCGCCGCCGTGAGAAAGAGCAATGCAAGTGCCGTGCGCAGCATTCGACCCAGCATCGTAGCATGTTCCCAGGGCCGGTAATTCTTGCATGGTTGGCGGCAGATTCTACATACGGTCTATCGCTAAAACGACTGATACCCAATGAGTTAGAAGTTTGGCACGGTGTTTGCAGAAGCAAGCGGACGAGGTTTGCCATGACGCTCAATACAACGAAATTCTTCGGTATGGGGACAATCTGCCTGGCCCTGGCGCTTGCGCCCGGCTGCGCATCCAAAAAGTACGTGCGCAACACGACCGCGCCCGTGGAAGCTAGGGTCGACACGCTCGAATCCAAGACCGTTGGCAACTCCAACGAAATTTCCGCGCTGGGCGAGCGGCTCGAGTCCGACGTTTCGCGCCTCGACGAGCGCGCTTCCGACGCGCTTGAGCGGGCCAACGACGCTCGCTCCGCGGCCGACCGCGCGCAGGGCTCAGCCGACGAAGCAGCCCAGCAAGCCGAAGCGGCCCGTCGCCATGCCGACGCAGGCCTAGGTCGGCTGGAGCAGACCGTAATCGACATGAGCCGCTACGAGAAAATCGGCGCCGCGTCGGTCTTGTTCGGCTTTGACCGCGCCGAGCTCACCGAAGACGCCCGCCAACGGCTGGCGACGCTGGTGCGCCAAGCCGGCAACCATGAGCGTTACGTGATGGAGGTTCGCGGCTTCACCGATTCCAGCGGCAACGCGGACTACAACCTGAAGCTGAGTGAACGCCGCGCCGAAGTTGTGGTGCGCGAGCTCAACGGCAAATACGGCGTGCCGCTGCGGTCCATTCACCGCATCGGGCTCGGCGCCGACGCCCCGGCGAGCGACAACTCCAGCCGCGAAGGCCGCGAGCAGAACCGCCGGGTTGAAGTGACGCTGTACGCCCCCAAGGCCAGCGGCCCGGTCGCGCTCACCAGAAACCAACAGTAACCGGCTAACTACCACTTCCCTCCTGTATCCGATGACGCCGGAAAGCCCGCCGTGGCTTTCCGGTTTTTTCCGCCCCAAAATCCATCCTCGCGCTATGCCATAATTGGCGGCCATGCAACCGACCACCGTACGTTGGCGCGTCCTGGGGATGCTGCTGCTGCTGTCGATCATCACCTACCTCGACCGCATCTGCATCAACTCCGCCGCGCCGGCCATGCGCGAGGACCTGGGCCTTTCCACGGCGCAGATGGGTTTCGTCTTTTCGATCTTCGCCGTCGCCTACGGGTTGTTCGAAGTGCCCGGCGGCTGGATGGGCGACCGTTTCGGTCCGCGCAAGGTGCTCACGCGCATCGTGGTCTGGTGGTCGGCGTTTACGGCCCTTACCGGCGCGGTGACCGGCTACGGGCAGCTCTTGGTGGTGCGGTTCCTGTTCGGCGCGGGCGAGGCCGGCGCTTATCCGAACACGTCGGTGACGATCTCGCGCTGGCTGCCGGCGCGGCAGCGCGCTCAGGGCCACGGCTGGGTCTGGATGGCCAGCCGACTGGGCGGCGCATTGTCGCCGCTGATCGTGGTGCCGCTGCTGAACTTGTACGATTGGCGTACCGTCTTCTACATCTTTTCGAGCTTCGGCTTCGTCTGGGCGGCGATCTGGTTTTACTGGTTTCGCGACTACCCGGCCCGCATGAAGGGCGTCAACGAGGCCGAGGTCAAGCTGATCGGCGGCGCGGCCGAGGGCGCTCACCTGGCGCCGGTGGGCAAGATGTTCTCCAGCGGCAACCTCTGGCTGATCTTGGCCATGTACCACTTCTTCTGCTACGGCTCGTACTGGTATCTGGTCTGGACGGCGAGCTATCTGGCTGAAGCCAAGGGCTTTGACGCCGCCACCCTGGCCGGGCTGACGGCGCTGCCGTTCTTTCTCGGCGCGGTCGCCAACCTGCTCGGGGGCTTTGCCGGCGACTACGCGGTCAGCAAGCTGGGCCTGAAGTGGGGCCGCCGGGTGATCGGCTCCGGCGGGGTGGGAACGGCGGGCCTGCTGATGCTCGCTTCGTTGCAGATCACCGACCCGATCCTGGCCGCCGTCGTGCTGGCCGCCGCGTTCGGCGCCTCGGACTTCATGCTGCCCACCTGCTGGGCGGTCTGCCTGGACATCGGCGGCGAGAACGCCGGCGCGGTCACCGGCGCCATGAACACGGCCGGCCAGGCGGGCTCCGCCATCGTGGCGGCCGTCTATGGCGGCATGATCGAAAGCTACGGCTGGGACCTGCCGCTGGTCTTCGTCGCGGGCATGTCGCTGCTGTCGGCCGCCTTGTGGTTCTTCATCGACCCCACCAAGCCCCTCACCGCCAAACCGTTGCCCCTGAATGAAGACATCGGCAAGGAGGTTTTGGCGTAGATACTAGAGCCAAGTCGAGTAGAATTCAGGGGCACAGGCGCCAAAGCACCTCGCTAGGCTATGACTTACGAAGTTCTGACCACGTTCGTCCAGCAGCATTTCACCGACGGCCTCGTGCTGGTGGTTGGATCCGGATTATCGTGCGCTGAAGGCATCCCGGGCATGCCAGGCCTAGCGGGGCACCTATGCGGACGGGCCGTCGAACTGACGGGAGAGGATGCGGACCAATGGGCGAAGGTCAAATCGCAGCTCGATCAAGGCAAGGGGCTTGAGGCGGCTCTGAATGATAAACCACCAACCGAAACGCTAGAACGCTGGATAGCCCGTGAGACCGCTTCGCTTCTGATCCCAGTGGAGCGGGACATCATCAGTGCCGTGCTCAGAGGCGACTGTGAGCTCCGCTTAACTAGGTTTTTGAGACACATTTTGCGTCCACGGGCTGGACTGCCTATTCTAACCCCAAACTATGATCGCCTGATTGAGGTTGCATGTGAGATGGCTGGATTTCACGTCGATACGATGGCGGTAGGTCACTACGCCGGCGTATTCGATCCCAAGCGAAGCTCCATGGCATCTGCAAAGCGTCTGGTCGGAAAACCAGGGAATCCACGAATCGAACACTTCCCACGGACCGTTGTCCTAAAGCCACACGGAAGTTTTGACTGGTATAAAGTTGGCAACGACGTGCGACGCTGCAG
>CAYOPA010000042.1:0-19344 GCA_964405625.1 uncultured Bryobacterales bacterium | reverse complement strand
GCAGATTCGGCGCGAGTACGAGCTCGGCGTCGGGACGATTCAAGGAGTGGCGCGGCAGTTGGGCGTGCATCGGCGGATGGTGCGTGACGCCGTCGCCGGCGCGCTGCCGGCCAAGCGCAAGCAACCGCAGCGAGCGCGGACCAAACTGGAACCAGCGATCGGGTTCATCGACGCGATCCTGGAGACCGACCGCAAGGAGCCGCGCAAACAGCGCCACACCGCGCATCGCATCTGGCAAAGGGTGATCTGGGGCCGAATCAACGTGCGAAAGCATCCGGAGTGAGTCGTCTAACTGTCCATGTTACATACGTATCCGTCACTTTGGCTGTGTCGCGGCGTAATGAACCTCCAGAGGGAGTTACCGGCGATCGGAGCTCTGGCTCGGAACGCCGGGGTCATAGAAACCAAGGGGGTCAATACTTCATGAAAGTGACAAAACCAAGATGTTTTCTGCCCATAGCGGGTCTTTTCTGCTTGACGTTGATCGTTACGAGCGCTCGCGCTCAGACTGCGGGCGGAGTCAGCGGCGTGGTCGTGGACGAATCCGGAGGCTCGATCGGCGGCGCTTCGCTGAGCGCCATCAATCAGGCCACGAACGCAGTGAGGACCACCGTGTCCAATGAGGCGGGAGTCTACGCGTTCCCGGCGTTGCCTCCAGCGCTTTACACCATTCGAGCCGAAGCGGATGGATTCCGGGCCGCTGTCCGCACGGTCGAGATTCAAGTTCAACAGAGCGCCCGGCTCGACTTTACCTTGCAGGTTGGCGAGGTTACCGAAACCGTGGAGGTTTCCGGTTCGGCGCAACTGCTTTCGGCGGGCGACGCCACCGTCGGAACAGTCATCGAAAACAAGCGTATCATCGAGCTGCCGCTGAATGGGCGCAACTTCCTGCAACTCGTATCCCTGGCGCCCAACGTCAGCTTCGGATTCCCCGCGGCCGGTCAGGCCAACTCCCGACAGGGCGGCATTCGGGCCGAGCAGTCGATTTCCGTGGCGGGCCAGCGCGCCCAGTTCAACCGCTACACGCTCGACGGCGTCGAGAATACGGATCCCAACTTCAACACGTTCGTCGTGCTGCCGTCGGTCGATGCATTGCAGGAGTTCAAGGTCCAAAGCGGCGTCTATCCGGCTGAGTTCGGACGCGGCGTCACCCAGATCAATGTCTCAACAAAATCGGGCTCCAACGAGTACCACGGGGCGCTGTTCCACTTCCTGCGTAATGAGCGTCTGGACGCGAAGAACTACGCCTTTACCTCAGCACGACCTGAAAAGGATCCCTTCAAGCTCAACCAGTTCGGATTCACGCTTGGCGGCCCGGTTCGGATTCCCGGCTTGGTTGACGGTCGCAATCGCGCCTTCTTTATGACCAACTACGAGTGGTTCCGGCAGCGTCGCAACATCCAGTCCGTCGCCAGCGTGCCGTCGGAGCTGATGCGGGCCGGGCAGTTTGCGGAGCTTCCCCTGGGAACGCAAGGTATCTTTGACCCGCTCAGCCGTCGTGTTGAGGGCTCCGGAATCGGCGCAGACCCGTTCCCTAACAATGCGATACCCCAGACGCGGTTCAGCCCGGTATCCACCCGACTTTTGGAGTTTCTGCCGAGCCCGAACCTGATCAATCCCGATCTACGCAACAACTTTGTGCAGGCTCAAGGACGTCCGATCAACCGTGACCAGTTCGTGGGGCGCTTCGATTTCATCGAGTCGTCCAACTCACAATGGAGCGGCCGGTACAGTTGGGGCTCTGAAAACCAGACCAGTGAGGGGCTACGCCTGAATGGCTCGAAGATTATCACCGGCTTTAACCAGGTGATGGTTTCGAATACCCGTGTGTTGAGTCCGTCAATGGTCAATGAGACCCGTTTCGGCTACACCGGATTCGACAACAGCAACGGCACGGAGTTGGCCTTTACGCGTGATGTGGTTAGCGAGCTGGGTATCCCAGGCCTCGTCGGCGGCCCGGGCGTGCAGTGGGGCATCCCCAACATCTCGCTCCAGGGGCTCTACACGGGCTTCGGCAACAGCTCCGAGGGGCCGTTTGCGATCGACAACAAAAACTACCAGATCATCAACAACTTCTCGATGGTACGCGGCAAGCACTCGTTGAAGTTCGGCGGCGAGGTTCGGCGAGACCAGTTTGACCAGGTGGGCAACCAGTTCGCCCGAGGACAGTTCACCTTTCAACGCAACGCCACCGCGAATTTGAACCTGCCCGGAATTACTGGCGATCCGTTTGCGGATTTCCTTCTGGGGCAGACCTTCCAAGCTGAGGCGGCCGTTTCGATTGCCGAATCGGAGTTTCGGAACACAAGCTTCTCGGTTTACATCGACGACACGTGGAAAATTACGCCGCGGTTGACCGTCAACCTCGGCCTGCGCTATGAGCTCACGCCGCCATGGAGGGACCGTACCGGGAATCTGTTCAACGGCATCGTCCGACAGGACGCCTTCGCCGAAAACTTGCAGGACCCCAACCTGTTCCCCTTCTTCCTGCGTCAGGGCGACGCGCGGCAGGATTGCTTTGAAGGCATCAACCTCCGCTGGCCGGATATCGAAACTCGCTGCGACGGCTCGCTAGGCGACCGCTTGATTCGAACCGACAGGAACGACTTCGCACCACGCTTCGGCGTGAGTTGGAGCCCGACGGACAAGTGGGTCCTCCGCACCGGCGGCGGGCTGTTCTACTCGCAGGACAGCGGCAACCCGCGCTTCGACATGTCGCGCAATCTTGCCGGCCGCCTGCGGGACAATTCGAGCCCCCAGTTCCCCAACCTGACTTTCGACAACGCACTGTCGTCCATCGCCGGCGGCGTCGCCGAAGTCTTCCGGCCGTTTACGTTCGCCAATGAGGTCAACCGGCGCACTCCCTATACGATGCAGTACCTGTTCAACGTTCAGCGCGAGCTCCCGGGCAATTCGCTGTTCGAGATCGGTTACCTGGGGAGCGTCAGCCGCCACCTGGAATCGCTTCGAGCGGTCAATGAGGCCACTCCGGCCGACCCGAACGTCGATAGCCGATCCATCCCGCTGCGCTCGCCGTTCCCGAACTTCGGCCGAATCCAGTTAGTCGACAACGGCGGCACGGGCAGCTACAACTCCCTGGGAACCAAGTTCACCAAGCGTTACAGCTCTGGAATTACGTATTTGGTGAGCTACACGTATTCGAAATCACTCGATACATCGACGGCGATTCGGAATCAGGGCGGAGACACATTGTTTCCGCAGAACAGCCGCTGCCGAGCTTGCGAGAAAGCACTGTCCAGTCACGACACGCGGCAGCGTTTCGTGACGTCACTGCTGTGGGATGTGCCGGTCGGGAAGGGACGCTCGTTTGAGATCAACAACGGCCTGCTGAACGCGATCGTGGGCGGCTGGCAATTGGGATCGATCTTCACGGTCCAGAACGGCTTCCCGTTGACGGTGACCAACGGACAGGACACTTCCAACACGGGGGCGTTCTTTGACCGCCCGAATTCAACGGGTCAGAACGCGGAGCTTCCCAGGAGTGACCGCGACCCGCAGCGCTTCTTCAATACGGGCGCCTTCACAACCAATCTGCCCGGAACGCACGGCAATGTCGGCCGCAACACGCTGACGGGACCGGGCATTGTGAGCTGGGACTTCTCTTCGTTGAAGAACTTCTACTTCGACGAAACTCGATTCCTGCAATTCCGGTTCGAGGCGTTCAACCTCCCCAACCGGGCCAACTTCAACAATCCCAACGCCAATATCGCCAGCAACAACTTTGGCGTCATCACCAGCACTAGGACGAACATGCGGAATCTCCAGTTCGCGCTAAAGCTGGTTTTCTGACCGAACCACCAAGCTTCGGGCTGCGGACGGATACCCACGTCCGCGGTTCGGAGGCGGAGCCGGCGCCGTTCCTTCACTCCCTCTGAGCAGCGCCGGCCCCAATTCCGTACCCTGGCTGCCTCCGGAAATTCCGCGCTCCCAACGCGGTCGGCGTGGTAGCCGGCGTCGATCCGGCTTCTTCGAGGATCTGAGCGTGTATTGTCAGGGTTCCACACCGCACATCGCTTCACGGCGTCGAGGCTCATGGGTTGCCGCTCAGGTTCGGCAACCACGCTCTCAAGACGATCTTGGGCGTCTGGAAGGGCGGCTCGATCATCACCCTGTTGACCGGTACGCCGTTCAACGGCGGCAACCGCGGCGAGACCAACTCGAATGCGCAGGGAAACAGGGGCGACGCAATCGCCGACATCGACCTGTTCGTCGACGCCCCGACGCCGCAAGAGCTCTCCCGGCGCCACCCGACCGCCTGCCGCAGGCCGGCGTGCATCCGCCTGCTATGTCCCAGTCGAAATCAACGCGGAGATCCTCAATGAGTTTTCTGCCCACTAGCGGGCGCAAGCCCGGGCGTCGTCTTCGAGGTAAGACCACGGGCTGGGCGACGGGCGTTGAACGATGTAACGATCTAGGCGAGGAGTAACCAACGGTCAACGCCGGACGAACTCCTTTCCATAGAGCAACGATTCCGGTTGCCGGCATCTCTTTCTACATGACATCGTCCGCACAGCATCACCAGAGTGAGTTTGTCGACGCCAAGTTCGCCGATCCGGTCGAAACAGGGCGTGTTGTGGTGCTGTTTACCCGCGGTCCAGCAGAGGAAGCGCGGGCGAAAGGTCTGCCGAAGGAAGCCGGGTTCCGACTCTTCGCCGGATTCATCCGAACCTGGCGACGGTGCGCTCGCGAGGTAGGCGCCGAGCTTCTGGCGGTCACCCCGACATCGTCATTGCGTTGATTGACCCGGCTACTGTTCGGCGTGCGAACCCACAGGTAGGCCGCCTCGTAGCAGCTTACCGTGCGATGGGATTGATCGTCGGTCAGGATGAAGAGGATGTTGGGGCGGTCCGGCGTGGCCGCGGCGGGAGCGCGGCGGGACGCTCGTTGCCGCCGGCGGGGCTTGCCTAATCCGGTTCATCGGCCGCGAAGCTGGACTCCACGTCAAACATCGACGTGTCGCCTTCAACGCGGACTGTGCCGGCAAGAATCAGGTCGCCCTCAATCCCCGTCGAGAAGGTGGCGAAGACCTGGCCCGGCCGAGTGATGCGCACGGCTCGCGCTCCGCCGGCGGGGACGGGGTATTCTTCCTTGTCGTCGCAGAGCATGGTTTTGCGACGGGAGATCACCCCTTCGACGGCGGTGATCGTAGCCGCGCCGTAGCAAACCTCGATCGGCGTCTCCTCGGCGGTGTTGTTGATCGCGTAAATCTTCTCCCCTTTCTCGCTGTTTGTCCAGGCCTTCAGAAACGAGCGGTCCATGTCCGAAGGGCGCGAGACGGAGCGCTCGTAGCGCGTCAGGTGGTCGCCGTCCAACCCGTAGGCCCAGGCTGTGACCCGCATCCGGGGCCGGGTCCGCGAGAAGGCTGTGATGCGAGCCCAGCCGTACTCCATCGGCCCGGGCTGAACCGGGGTTGCCTTGAACGTGTGCGACTCGCCCGGCGCGATGACGACGCCGTCTTCGGTCGACGGGTGCATCCGACCGTCGCCGTGACGCGCGACCCATACCACGGTCGCCTCGCTCCGGCCCCGGTTCTCCACAACCACTTCGGCCCACATGTCTTCGTCGTCTTCAGGATGGACGCCCATTTCCAGCACCGGGATGATCCAACTGGCGGAGCGAACCCGCTCCCCACCGCCTGACGCCGGGAGTAGCAGCGGCGTGGCCAAAAACACTAAGGGAAGTAACTGTCGCATTTGGAGCCTCCTAGTCGGTCCTGCCTGCATTCATCCCAGACAGCGACAACGGACGGGCGGTTCCCTCATCCTTTCGGGATTATTTAGGAAGCCGCCCGCCGACCGGAGTTAGAAGATATACTTCACGCCGAACTGCACCTGACGCATTTGCGTTGCGGTCGTGCGGATGCGGCCAAAGGCCGGTTGCGGCGTGTTGGCATTGGGCCCCCAAGCCGCGCCGGGATTGCCCAACACCGGGTGATTCGGGAAGTTGAACGCCTCAAACCGCAGTTGCAACCGGTGGCCTTCGATGATGGGCACGCTCTTCATCAGCGACAGGTCCCAGAGGAACTGCGAGGGACCGGTCAGCCTGTTGCGGGCGATATTCCCAAAGGTCCCTGGCGCGGTGTAGAAGAACGCCGAGCGGTCAAACCAGGTGTCGGCGTTGCGCTGACCGCTCGGCAAGTTGGGCTCCCTGCCGATGGTGTTCAGGCGGGCGCTGCCGAAAGTGCCGATGCCGGGCGCGTCGTAGCCGGCCATGCTGTTGATCGGACGCCCGCTCTGGATGGTCATGATCGTGCCGATCTCCCAGCCGCCCACCAGCCGGTTGAGCGCTCCGCCCTGGTTGGCAAAGCGCTGGCCGGAGCCGAACGGCAAGGTCCAGACTGACGACAGCACCATGCGGTGCGGCGTGTCATAGGCGGAGTGGCCAAACTCGCAGCGAAGGCAGCGGTCGTCCTGCGGAAAGATGTCGTTGCTGGTGCCGCGAATGGCGCTGCCGGTGTCGAGCGCCTTGGACCAGGTGTAAGACAGCATCGCCGTCAGGTTGTTGCTGGCGCGGTGCGTCAGCTTCATGCCCAGCCCGTTATAGCTGCCGCGGCCGCCGTTGACGACGATCTGCTGGATGCCGTAAGCCGGATATGGCCGGCGCAGGTTGATGTTCGCCGTGCCGGGCAGCGGGGCGTTGCGGTTCTGCAGCACCTGGAGCTTACGGTGCTGGACGCCGTTGTAGCTGATCTCGAACATCGAGTTGCGACCCAGAGTGCGCTGTATGTTGAACAGATACATCATCGAGTAGCTCGTGCCGATTTCCGGGATCACGCCCCACAAATAGGCATTCGGCACGCGCACGGGAAGCTGCGAGGGGTCCAGGAAATTTTCCCAAGTGGTGTTGGGTACCTGTCCCGGACCGCTGCCGATGCGGTCGAGACGTCCGCCCATGGCGCGGTTCATATCGAAGCGCGAGTTGCCGCTCTCGGCGGAGTAGAAGACGCCAAACCCGGTGCGAACGGCCCAGCGGTCGGTCGGCGAGTAGGCGATGCCGAAGCGCGGGGCAAAGTTGTTCCAGTCGTTGTTAATGATTCGCTCGCCCATGCTGCCGTCGCGCAGTGTACGGATCGGGGTGGCGACTCCGTTCACGTTGGTGACGTAGCGGAAGTCGCGTCCTTCATAAAAATCGCCCGTGCCCGGACGGACGGCCAGCGGATGGTTGTTGATGTTCGGGTCGTTGGGAATGTCGGACAGCACGGGCACGATGGAGTTGATCATCGTCTGGGTCTTGTCCTTGAAGGGCTGGAAGAACTCCCAGCGCAGGCCGACGTTGAAGGTCAGCTTGGAAGTCATGCGGAAGGAGTCGTCGATATACAACCCGACGTTGTGGGCCCGGAACTGCGACTCCGCTAGCGCGATGGCGGCCTCGGCGCGCCACATGGCGCCCAGCAGCAAGTCCGCCGCCGGCTCGTTGGAGTAGCGGCCGTCGTGGCTGAAGCGGCCGCGGGCGAACTCGTTGCCGATCTGGTCGTAGATGTCGTAGCGGTACTCCCCGCCGAAGCGGATGGAGTGCTTGCCGGCGACCCAAGAGAAGTTGTCGAGCACTTGGAAGATCTTGTTGTCAATGACGAACGGGCCATTGGCGCCGTTGCCGAACGCAGAGTATGTGGTGACGGTGATGGCGGGAATGCCCCAACTCGACGGCGGGTCGGTCGCGAACGGCAGGCCGAGCTCTTCCACCACGTTGCGCACGCCGCCAAGCTCCTGGCCGACCTCGTTATAAAGCACGTTCATCCCGAAGCGGAGCTCGTTGACCTTGGTGGGCGAGAGCACGCGCGTATTGGAGACCATGTACTGCTTGCCGGCCGTCAGCAGCGTGGAGCCGTTGAGAAAGAGTCCGTCGTTGAATACACCCTCGTCCGTCCAACTGTAGCGGCCGAACCACTGGGAGCTGCTGCTCTCATTGAAGTCAACCCGCAAGGTGAGCTGCTCGTTGTCGACCGTGTTGCGCTGGGTGCGCTGGAAATTGCGGAACAGCGCCGCGGTCGGCACATTGGGCTCGGGCCAGAACTCCAGCAGCCGATTGGCTGTGGGATGGAAGCGGCTGACGGGGATCCGCCGGTTCGGGAACGGTTCGCGGTTAAGTGGGTCGACAAGCTGCTGAAGGTTGGGGACGGCGGAGAAGTCGCCCGCGCGCTGCGCCGCCGTGGCCGTGGTGCCGAAGGTTTCCAGCGCGCGCCGCTGTTTGAAACCTTCGTAGTTGGCCATGAAGAAGAGCTTATTCTTGATCGCCGGCCCCGAAACAGTGGCGCCGTACTGATTCCAACGAAAGGGCAGGTTCTGCGGCTGGGTGCCGTCAAAATCGTAAGGGTTGGCGTCAACGGCGCTGTTGCGGTGGAACCAGTAGGCGGTTCCGTGGAAATCGTTGCCGCCCGCCTTGGTCGAAACGTTGATCTGTGTGGCGGCGCGGCCGAACTCGGCCGGGTAGACGCCGGACTGCACCTTGAATTCCTGGAGCGCATCCACCGAGGGCAACACGGCGTACAGATTGAAGTTGATGTCGGTGTTGGCGATGCCGTCGAGCGTGTAGTAGTTAAAGGTGCCGCGCATACCCGAAACCGAGATGTTCTGCTGGGTGCGCGTGCCGCCCTGCCGGCCGGCCGCCTGTCCCGGCGTGCTGAAGCCGAAGGTGACGTTGGGGCTGAGCGAAACGAGCTGCAGGAAGTTGCGGCCGTTGAGCGGCAGATCGACAATACGCTTTTGCTCGATCACCGAGCCGACCGTGGAGTCCGTGCTGAGCATCACTGCGTCCGCACTGACCTCGACGACCTCGGCCACTTCGCCCACTTGCAACGAGAAGTCCACGCGGGCGGACTGTTGCACTTGGAGCTCAATATCCGTTCGCACGCTCGCGCGAAAACCCTCGGCCTCGATCCGAACCGAGTACATCCCCGGCGCCAGCGATGGGAATCGGTAGAGGCCGGCTTCGTTGGTGGTGGTGGCGCGAGATCCGCCGGTTCCCAAATTTGTCAGGGTTACGTTGGCTCCGGGAATGATCGAGCCGCTAGGATCGGTCACTTCGCCGGAGATGTCTCCGAAGGTCTGCGCGGAGGCGGCGCCCACCAGGAGCGCCCAGAGAAAAAGCACAGCACAACAATTTCGCATTTTCGCCTCGATCGGGCCTTCGCGGGCCCGCCATCTCGTCAGGCGCCGAAGACATTTCGGAGCCCTTCCAATACACACCCATCAATTGCGACTGCTTCTGCCTGGTTTAGGCCGGTTCAGTCCAGCAAGGGAAGCATAAACCAAGCCCCGACTTGTTGCAACGCCCTCTCTTGGATTTTTCCGTACACGATGGAAAGATCCCATCGAGACTCGGACGCGATGGCGCCCTAACCGGGCTCGCGGCGCGGGCGGACCGCCGACTTAACGGCTCCGAAGCCGAGAGGAACCTTGAGCTCGCCCTCGATGAATTCGCGCTCAGCGCAGGAAGATCAGCAGGTTGTTCGCCCTGGCCGGCGTCCCGAATCCCGCGTACTCGACGCGCTTGGCGGGCGAGGCGCCGCACTCCAGACACAGCACCGCGCACGGCTCTTCAAACGGGACGTTGTCGGCGTAGCCCGAGCTGCCGTTCTTCACGCCCTCCTGCCGAAACAGGATCGAGAAATCCCGCTCCCGCAGCCGCGCCATCAGCGGATATTCGATGTCAAACATCGAGGAGTCGATCCCAACCTGCTTGCAACCGCTGCGAGTGATCAGATCGGCCCCCACAAGGTAGGGGCCGCGCAGCCCGGGCCAGTCGAGGAAGTATTGGTCGAACCGTTCGTAGGTATAGGCAGGCCGCGGACCGCCCAGCGGTCGGAGCGAGTTGTGCAACAGATAGGGGTGCAGCGCCCAGACCAGCCACAGCAGAAACAGCGTAGCCGTCCAGCGAGGCCGCCACCGCTCGGCAAACATTGCCAGCGCCGGCGCCGCGGCCACGAACAGCGGCAGATGCATGCGAGCATGCCAGGGCTGCCACTTCAGCGCCGCGCAGAACACCACCAACCCGGCCAGGCAGCCCAGCAGCAATCCCGCCGTCGCATCCAGCCGTCTGCGCCAGGCCAGCCACGGCAGCGCCGGCGCCAGCAGCAGCAAGTGGCGGACATTCGACACCTCTCCCTCGTGCATCGACACGGTGGCCGGACGGTAGAGCGTGTCAAGCCACGTCGACGCGCGGTCGTTCGGATCCATCCCCAGCGCCTCGTGCGCCCGCACGACTTGCTCAAAAATCGCCTTATTCCACGACGGCCGAAACGTGAGTTGGAGCGACGCATTTCGCAGAATGTTCGACAAAGTAATGTCCAGGCCGACGCGGTCATTCCCGAACGGAATGGCGCCGTCGTGGTCCGCCGAACCGTTTCCCAAAAGGTTGCCGCTGTAAGCGTAGTTGCGGGCGTAGTGGGGCAGGTTCACTGCAAGCACCAGGCCGAGGATCAGCGGCGCGACCCTGACGATGCGCCAACGGGCCGCCGGCCCCATGCCCAGTAACAGGAATGGCGCGATCCCTGCGCCGAATACGTAGGCCGTTCCCTTGCTTAGCAGCGCCAGCCCCGAGGCGAGCCCGACGCCCGCGGCCTCTCGCCGGTCAAAGCTCTCCTCCCGAGCACCCAACGCGAAGTAGATTGCCATCAGCAGCCAGCCGCCGACCATGATGTCCGGCTTCGCCCCCGACGCCTGGAGCGCGCCGCTGGGCAGCGTGGCGCACAGACCCGCAGCCATGACCTGTCCGCGCCAACCGGCCCCCAGCCGTTTCGCCGCCAGCGAAGCCGCCGTGATCGCAGCCAGCCAGATCGCCCACTGCGCCAGTTGCACAAAGCGGTCACTCTGCGCCAGCGCGTAGAGGTGCAACATCGAATATTCGGAGAACGGCTGCAACGATAGCTGCTGGTAGTAACTGGCCGGATAGAAATCGACCGATTGGTTGACATGCCAGTAGACGACGCGCGGCATGTGGTAAGTCTGCACGTCAACCATATTCGGCGGACCCAGAACGGCCGACAGAAAGGCCCCGCCAAGAGAGATCGCGCAGGCGAGCCCAGCGATCCAGGTCACAGGGCTACGCCACTCGATCCGCCGCGTGCGCATTGCCGCCGTCAGGCCATCCCGCCGGATCATGGTGGCCGAACCCAACAGACCGAGCGCCCACAAAACAGCCAGTTGCGGCCAAGCCACCGCGCCAAACAGGCTCAGCGCTTCAGTGCTGACGAGGACGAAAACGCCGCCCGCCAACCCCGTCCACAGCAACGACCTCCGCACGCCAACGCCGCGGGAGAGCAGCGCCAGCCATAAGGCTCCGAGGGCGGCGAGCGGCAGCAGAATCAACATCAATTAACGGCTCGGCCGCTGCAAGGGCTGCGGGTCGGGAAGGGGCTTTCTCGGCAGGTTCTCCGGCCGATTGGCGGCGTGATACACGAACGTCGCCACGATCGCCGCCGCCTGCATCAAATCGGCCGGCTGTACGCGGTCATAGGCGTCCATGTTGGAGTGGTGCGTGCGCGTGTCGTATTCGACCCGGTCCTGGATGAACTGGAAACCCGGCAACCCGACGGCGTTGAACGACAGGTGATCGGTGCCGCCGGTGTCACGAATGGACAGCGTCTTTGCGCCGAGGTCGTGGAACGGTCGCAGCCAAGTCTCAAAGATCGGCCGCACCATGTCGTTGCCCTGCAAGTAAACCCCGCGAATCTTCCCGGTGCCGTTGTCCACGTTGAAATACGCCGCGAAGTCGTCGTGGCGGGCCGTCAGCCGCATCGTTTCCGGGTCGCCGAAATGCTCCTTCACGTAGGCCTTGGATCCCAGCAGTCCCTGCTCTTCCCCGCCCCACAGGGCGATGCGGACAGTGCGGTCGAGCTTCAGGTCCAGCTTTTTTAAGATCCGGACGACCTCCAGCATCACCGCGCAACCGGCGGCGTTGTCGGTGGCGCCCAGGGCCGCTTCGGTTGAATCGAGGTGCCCGCCCAGCATCACCAGCTCGCCCGCCTTGGCGCCGCCGGGAATCTCGGCGACTACGTTCAGCGAGTCCAGATCGTCGCGGTAGAGCGTGGTGCGCACCTCGACCTCGACCACCGGCTTGGCGCCCTTTTCCACCAGCCGGTAGATGCGGTTGTACTGCTCCGGCGTCATCGCAATCGCGGGCGGCGGCATCGGGTGGTCCAGGCTGCGGTCGCCCATGCGCGGCGGGAAAATCGTACCGCCGTCGCCCCGCGCGGCCGGGTGGATCGCCAGCTTGACGCCTTCGGAGGTGAGAAAAGCATTGAGCTTGCCCTGGATGCGATTGCGCTCGTCGCGGCTCCACTGGACGAACCAAGCCGGAGCCTGCGCCATGAATTCGGCGCGCTTGCGACCGCTCTCCGGAATTTCAAGATCCGGATCGTCGAAATCAATCGGAACCATGCCCGCCGGAGCGTTGGCGAGCTCGGCCAGCTCGCTGTCGCTGAAGCGGTGCAGGGCGGGCTCGGACTGCGGCAAGACTTCCTGTAGCGGCGCCAGCAGGACGATCTTGCCGCCGAGCTTGCCTTTATATTTCTCGATAAACGAGTCTACATTCGCCTCATCCAGACGGAACACCGTATTTCGCTCCAGCGGCGCCAATACCGGCGTATCGCGCAGCTTGCCGTCGGTGGAGGGAGTCCAGCCGATCGGCACGGCGATCAACATCTCGTAGCCCGGCTCCACCAGGTGCGCCGACATATATTCCCGCGACCAGCCTTGCCCGAACGGCCCCCATTTTTCGAGCTTGGCGTTCTGCAAGCCCCATTCGCCAAGCCGCCCGGCCGCCCATTCCGCAGCCCCCTGAAAGCCCGGCGAGCCCGTAATCCTTGGCCCGTGGACCTCCACCAACTCAAACAAGTGGTCCATCACCTGTGATTTGTGCAGAGCCTCCTGGCGGATGCGGTGCACCACCTCCAGATCAACCTCTTCACCCAGGGCCCAAGCCGCCGTCAGCACAGTGGCCGCCATCAAGATTAAGCTGTTTCGAAACATGCTGTCGGTCTCCAAAGCCTTTCCTTTCCCACCGCTGGGCGACGGGGCCGCGATCGTCAGAATAACTCGAATCGACAGCGGCGTCGTGTTTTTGGTACAACTGAGCGTCATTCGGGTCTTTGGCTGACCATGTTTGTTGCCGTTCCCAGAGAGTCTTTTCCGGGCGAGACGCGGGTGTCCATCATCCCACCGACTGTAGCCTCGCTTACTAAAGCCGGCCTGGATGTTGTGGTGGAAGCCGGCGCCGGCGTTCACGCCCACCACAGCGACGCCGAGTACGAAGCCGCCGGCGCGCGCATCGAGCCCGATCGCCGGAAGCTGTTCGAGCAGGCCGACATGGTTCTGCTGGTGCGCGGGCCGGGCGCCGATCCCGAATTCCCCCAGGACGATCTGCACTTGCTCAAGCCCGGGGCCGCGCTGATCGCGTTCCTGGACCCGATGGACCTGGCGCCGGGTCTGCTGGAAGCCGCCGAGCGTGGGGTCACGCTGTTTTCCATGGAGCTGATGCCGCGCATCACGCGGGCGCAGTCGATGGACGCGTTGTCGTCGATGGCCTCCATCGCGGGTTACAAGGCGGTGCTGCTGGCCGCCGACCACGCGCCCACGATGTTCCCGATGATGATGACGGCCGCGGGCACTCTAAAGCCCACCAAGGTTTTCGTGCTGGGCGCGGGAGTGGCGGGGTTGCAGGCCATCGCGACGGCCAAGCGCTTGGGCGCGGTCGTCGAGGGTTACGACATCCGCACCGCCGTGCGCGAGCAGGTCGAAAGCCTGGGCGCGAAGTTCGTGGAAATCAAAGTGGACGTGGAGACCGCCGAGGGCAAGGGCGGCTACGCGGCGGCGCAGTCGAAGGAGTTCTACGAGCGGCAGCAACAGTTGCTCGGCGAGCACTTGGCCGGGGTGGACGTGATTATCACCACCGCCGCCGTGCCGGGACGCAAGGCGCCGATCCTGATTACCGACAAGATGATCGCGGGGCTGCATCCGGGGACGGTGGTCGTCGATTTGGCCGCCGAGCGCGGCGGCAACTGCTCGCTCACGCAGCCGGGCCAGCGCGTGGAGGTGGACGGGCTGCAAATCCTGGGGCCGGTCAACGTCCCGTCGCAGGTCCCCGTACACGCCAGCCAGATGTACGCCCGCAACATCTCGACCTTCCTGCTGCATCTGGTCAAGGACGGCGCGCTGCGCCTGGACCTGGAAGACGAGATCACCCGCGAGACGCTGGTGGCGCGCGACGGCAAGATCGTACACGCGGGAATGTTGGAAGCGCTCGCCAAGAGGGGATAAGGAACCATGGACGCCTTTATCGTCGCGCTCACCGTGTTTACTCTGGCGATCTTCGTCGGCTTTGAGATCATCTCCAAAATTCCGCCGACCCTGCATACTCCGCTGATGTCCGGCTCCAACGCCATCTCCGGCATCGCCATCGTGGGCGCGTTGGTGGCGGCGGGCGGCGAGGAGACGGGTCTGGCCAAAATCCTCGGCACGGCCGCGGTCATCATGGCGACGGTCAACGTCGTCGGCGGCTTCCTGGTCACCCATCGGATGTTGGCGATGTTCAGGAAGAAGAAGTAGGCGGGGAGATCGACGTGGCTACAAGCTGGATCAACCTCGCCTACCTGATCGCCTCAGCCCTTTTCGTGCTGGGCCTGCAGGGGCTGACGTCGCCCCGCACCGCGCCCCGCGGCAACATGCTGGGTGCGCTGGCCATGCTAATCGCCATCGCGGCCACGTTGTGCGACAGGCAGATTGTCAGCTTTGAGCTGATTCTGCTGGGTTTGGCGGTCGGCGCTTTGCTGGGCGCGGTGGCCGCCATCAAGGTCGAGATGACCGCCATGCCGGAGATGGTCGCCATCTTCAACGGCCTGGGCGGCGGCGCCTCCGCGCTGGTCGCCGCTACGGCCGTGCTGGCGCCGGGGACCGCCCCGGACATCCCGGCGTTGCAGCTCTACGGCTCGTCCGCAATCAGCTCCATCATCGGCGCGGTCACTCTGACGGGCTCGCTGGTGGCTTTCCTCAAGCTGGCCGAGTGGTTGAAATTCCAGCCCACCGGACAGGCCTACCAGATGATCAGCGGCGCCTCAGCCCTGGTGGCGGCGGGGCTGGGCGTCTGGTTCACGATGGACCCGTCCGACCTGACGCTCTTCTGGGCGCTGACGGCGGTGGCGGCGCTCTACGGCGTGCTCCTGACCATGTCGGTGGGCGGCGCCGACATGCCTGTGGTGATTGCGCTGTTGAACTCGCTGTCGGGATTGGCGGCTTCGGCGACGGGATTTGTGCTCAACAACAATGTGCTGATCATCGCGGGCTCGCTGGTGGGCGCGTCGGGCTTCATCCTGACCACCATCATGTGCAAGGCGATGAACCGCTCGCTGTGGGACGTGCTCAAAGGCGACCTGGGCGGCGCCGCGGCGGCCGGGCCGTCGGCGGACGACGTCTACGGAGGCCGCATCAAGGGCGCCGGGCCGGAAGAGATCGCGATGCTGTTGGAGACGGCCGAGATGGTGGCGGTCGTGCCTGGCTACGGCATGGCGGTGGCGCAGGCGCAGCACGCTGTGCGCGACTTGGCAAATCTACTGGAATCGCGCGGCGTGGAGGTGATCTACGCCATACACCCGGTGGCCGGCCGCATGCCGGGCCACATGAACGTGCTGCTGGCCGAAGCCGACGTGCCCTACGACAAGCTCTTTGACATGGACACCGTCAACCCGATGTTCCCCGAAGTGGACGTGGCGATCGTGCTGGGCGCGAACGACGTGGTCAACCCCTCGGCGCGCGACCAGAAGGGCAGCCCGATCTACGGCATGCCGATCTTGGATGTGGACAAGGCGCGGACCGTGGTCGTGGTGAAACGCTCGCTGAGCCCGGGCTTCGCGGGGATTCCGAACCCGCTGTTCGCGAATGACAATACTCTGATGTATTTCGCCGACGGCAAGGCCGCGGTGCGCGCTCTGACGCAGGCCGTGAAGGAGCTGTAGGGGCGGCCGGAAGGCCGCCCAAAGCCAGTTGAAACCCGAAAATCGTGTGGTCTTGGGCGGGCTTCCGCCCGCCCCTACGGAGCCACTCCCAGCCCACGCTCGCGGGAGATCTCGTCGATCGCACGGGCCACAATCTTGACGGCTCGGTCGAGCGTCTCTCGAGGCGTGATCAGCGGCGGCGCCAGCTCAAACGCCGTCCCGCAGCGGTTGATGAGCATGCCCAGTTCCCGTATCCTGCGAACCACCGCGTCCACCGTGTCGTCGGCGAACGGCGCCTTGGTCGCTTTGTCGGCGCACAGATCCACCGCTAGCCACATGCCGATCCCGCGCACGTCTCCCACGATCGGGTGCTTTCCGAGCTCGCCGCGTAGGGCGTCGAGGAAGCAGGCGCCGTTTTCCCTGGCTTTTTCAATCAGGTTCTCGCGCTCGCAGATAGCAATGGTCGCATTCGCCGCCGCCACCGAGCCGAGGTGTCCGCTGAAGGTGAACAAGTGGCGGAATCCGTCCACCGCCTCGGCGATGGACGGCCGGGTCAGCACGGCGCCCATGGGCGCATAACCCGCCGTCAACGCCTTGGCCGAGGTCACGATGTCGGGTTGGATATCGAAGTGGCTGTGCGCGAACCACGCGCCCGTCCGCCCGAAGCCCGTGATGACCTCGTCGACGATGAACAGCACGTCGTACTTGCGGCAGATCTCCTGCACGCGCTGCATGTAGCTCGTGGGCGGGATCTGGACGCCGTTGCCCTGCATCACGGGCTCGGCAATGAATGCCGCCACGTACTCCGGGCCCTCGTGCTGGATCTGTTGTTCGAGGTAGTCGGCGCAGAAGTCGGCGTAGGCTTCGTCCTCCATGCCAAACGGATTGCGGTAGCAGGTCGGCCCCGGAATCCGCGAAAAGCCGGGGACCGCCGGCTCGGCGATGTGCCGAATCCCGAGCCAGTCGCTGGCCCCGATGGCCCCCATCGTGGAGCCGTGATAGGCGTTCCAGCGGGAGATGATCTTTGTGGCGCGGGGCTTGGCGCCGCGGTGGATATGATACTGCCGGGCCAGCTTGAGGGCCGTCTCGACCGCCTCGGAGCCGCCGCTGACGAACATCGTCTTTGACAGCTCGCCTGGCGCCAGCTCCGCCAGCTTCTTGGCTAGCCGCACCGTCGGCTCGGCCAAGTTGTTGCGCGTGCCCACATAATGGACGGCGCTGAGCTGCTCGTAGACCGCCCGCGCGACTTCCTGGTTGCCGTAGCCGAGCGTGTTGGCTCGCGTGTGGGCCGACATCATGTCGAGGTAGACGCGGCCGTCAACGTCAGTCAGCTCCACGCCCTCTCCCTTGACGTAAATGCGCGGGCCGTCAGCGGCGATCTCCTGCCTGGACATCATCGGCAGCAGGCAATACTCCAAGGCGTCGCGCTTGAGATCTTCGGCGTCCGGACGAGCCGGGGAATCGGTCTGGGATTCGGTCGTTTGCAAGGGGGAAGCTCCGGGGGCGCTCCGTCAGGTGCGCCGTCGAGACTATACTATCAGGCGATATGAGCCCGCCCCGCAGCCTTCGCCTCCCCCTCCTAACTCTGGCGCTTACCGCAGTCGGGCTCGCCCAGGCTCCCGTGGACAACGCCCGCTTCGAGCGGCTGATGAGCGACATCCTCATCCTCGACACCCACATCGACACCCCGCGCTACATCCTCGACGAGGGCTACGACTTCGGCGTCGAGCACACGGTGCGCGAGACCGACATCCCCCGGCTCCGCAAGGGCAAGGTCGGGGCTGTGTTCTTCGGCATTCCGGCGTCGGCGGGCAACCCGGAGGTTTGGGTGGAGCGCGTGATGGAGCAGATCGACACCATTCACGAGACCGTCCGCAATTTTCCGGACGACCTGGAGCTCGCCCGCACCGCCGACGACATCGAGCGCATCCACAAGTCCGGCAAGATCGCCATCCTGGGCAGCGTCGAAGGCGGCCACTTGATCGCCGACAGCTTGCCAATTCTGCGCAATTACTTCCGGCTGGGGGTGCAGTACCTGACGCTGTCGCATTTCCAGACGAACAACTGGGCCGACTCCTCCACGGACATAGCGGCGCACGGCGGCCTGTCGGACTTCGGCAAGGAGATTATCCGCGAGATGAACCGCATCGGCATGCTGGTTGATATCTCGCATGTCTCCGACGACACCATCCGCGACGCGCTGGAGACAACCGGTTGCCCGGTGATGGCCTCGCACTCTTCGGTGCGCGTCTTTAGCGATACGCCCCGCAACCTAACGGACGAGATGATCCGGGCGATCGCGGCCAACGGCGGCGTCATCAATATCAATTTCCACGCCGGCTACCTCGATCAGTCCGCTCAGACGGTCTATGAGAAAAACGTGCCGAAGCGCGACCAAACCCTGGCCACCATGTGGGCGTTGCACCGCGACGACCCCAGGCGCTTTGAGATGGACCTGGCCATCCGAGCCACCTACGCCAAGATGATGCCGCCGGTCAGCTACGAGCAGATCCTGCGGCACATCGACCACATCGTCAAGCTGGCGGGGCCGGACCACGTCGGTTTCGGTTCGGATTTTGACGGCGTCTCGGCGATGGTTCCCGAAGGCATGGAAGACGTCTCGAAGTACCCGAACCTGATCCGCGGCATGATGCGGATGGGATATTCGGACGAGGATATTCGCAAGGTCGCCGGGCTTAACATGCTGCGGGTGATGCGGCAGTGCGAGGCGATTGCGGAGCGGTAGCGGCGCGCCGCGGCCGCTGGACTGCACCTCGCATGTTTCGGCGACAGTCCCTACAATGGTGAGGTCCAGAGGGACTTCCGGCGCAAGTTCAGCGTGGGATCAATCGCCCTCGTCCCCAGACAATGGCGTCCGCAACGATTAAGCTCTTTCTTCCTCGCGGGGACGCGAAGAGCTTGCGAACCGCGGAAATCTCGAATTGGACCGGCAAGGCGGTGGCTGCACCACGTACTGAGTTGGAGGAACTGCTTGCCCGTGACGAACTGGAAAAAGCTGGGGTCTACCTACTTCTAGGCAGCGACCCTCACACTGACGCGCCGCGCGCATACGTGGGCGAGGCAGAGGTCCTTCGCGAACGTCTGAAACAGCACAAAGCGAAGGAATTCTGGGTGACTGTGATCGTGTTTGTCAGCAAAGACGAAAACCTAACCAAGGCGCATGTTCGGTATTTGGAGAGCCGTATTTTGGCAGAGGCGATAGCGGTCAACCGGGTGCTAGTAGAGCAGAACCACGCTGGAGGATCACGGCTTCCAGAGTCGGACCGGGAAGACATGGAAGTATTTCCAGCGCGCATTCGACAACTGCTTCCGGTCCTTGGCTCAAATATCCTTGTGCCGATTGCCCAACCTTCGGCAAAGGCTCAACCCAGCGATGT
>CAYOPA010000041.1:2814-19518 GCA_964405625.1 uncultured Bryobacterales bacterium | reverse complement strand
AAAATTCCTCACGATCTGCTGGCCGACGACGCTCGATTTTTCCGGGTGGAACTGGACGCCGAAGGTGTTGCCCGACTCCAACGCCGCCGCGAAGCTGACGCCGCCGTAGTCGCACAGCGCCGCCGCGCGCTCGCCGGCCGTTTCGGCGGGGACGTAGTAGCTGTTGGCGAAGTAGACGTAAGGTTCGGCGCCGGAGTCCGCCAGCAGCCGCGACGGGCCTTGGGGCTCCAGGCTGTTCCAGCCCATCTGCGGCGCCCGCAACGTGGTTGGAAACCGCCGCACGCGGCCCGGATAGACGCCCAAACCAGCCAGCTCCGGCGCCTCGTCGCTGCCCTCGAACAACGCCTGCAAACCCAGGCAGATGCCGAGAAACGGGACGTTCGCCTCAATGCGATCCTTCAAAGCGTTTCGCACGCCCAGCCGATCCAGCGAGCGCAGCAGTTGGCCAAAATGCCCGACGCCGGGCAGGATGATTTTTTCGGCCTGCTGAAGGCCCTCGGCGTCGTTCACGATCCGGTACGTCGCGCCGATGGCGTCCAGCGTATTCTCCACCGACCGCAGGTTCCCGGCGCCGTAGTCAAAGATCGCGATCACGTGGTTTTCTCCAGCAATCCCTTGGTGGACGGCAGCAAGTCCTTCAGGCGCTCGTCGGTCGAGCAGGCGAAGCGCAGCGCCCGCGCGAAACACTTGAACACGCCTTCGATCTTATGGTGATTGGACCGCCCATAGAGCACCTTCAGATGCAGATTGCAGCCGCAATGCGTCGCGAAGCCGTCGAAAAAATCGTGCAGCAGCTCGGCCTGCAAGTCGCCGACGTGCTGGAAATCGACGGGCGCGTCGTAGACCAGCGCGGGCCGGCCGCTGAGGTCGATCGCGGCCGCTGCCAGCGTCTCATCCATCGGCATCAGGAAGTAGCCGGCGCGGTTGATGCCCTTGCGGTCCCCGAGCGCTTTGGCGAAGCACTGGCCCAGCACAATGCCCACGTCTTCGACGGTGTGGTGCTGGTCCACGTCCAGGTCGCCGGTCGCCTTCAGCTCCAGGTCGAAGCCGCCGTGCCGCGTGAACAGCTCCAGCATGTGGTCGAAGAACCGGATGCCGGTGGAGATTTGGTACTCGCCGCGCCCGTCGATCTCCAGCCGGGCGCGGATCTGCGTTTCCTTGGTGATGCGGTCGACTTCCGCGCTGCGGCTCATTGGAAAAACTCCTCCAGGGCGGCGATCAGCCGGGCTGTCTGCTCGCGCGTGCCGACGGTAAAGCGAACCGTGCCGGCCTTTTCCTTGGAGCGGTCGCGCACCCGGACGCCCCGCGCCGCCAGCGCCTCGCACAGCGCCCCGGCGCGTTCGCCCACGTGCGCCAATACGAAATTCGCCTCGGTTGGCCAGTAGTGAAGTTCCAGGCGGCGCAGCACGGCCAGCAGCTCGTCGCGGGCCGCCAATACTTCCGCCACGTAAGACTGGATGTACTCCTGATCCTCCAGCGCCGCCGCCACGCACGTCGCGGCCAAAATGTTCACGCTGTAGGGCGACTGGCCCTTGCGCACGGCGGCCATGTTCTGGGCCTGCGAAAAGAGACAGCCGACGCGCAGCCCGGCCAATCCATAAGTCTTGGAAAACGTGCGGCTGACGAACAGATTGGGGTAGCGCGGCAGCAGCTCCAGCGCCGTCACCCCGTAGAACTCAAAGTAGGCCTCGTCGATCAGCACTGCTGCTCCGGCGGCCCTGTCGAGGATGCGCTCGATGTCCGAGAGCCCGATAGCCCCGCCGGTGGGGTTGTTTGGGTTCGCCACGAGCACGGCCCGCGTCTTGGGGCCGATGGCGGCCAGCAGCTCTTCCAACGGAAACGCAAGATCGGGGTCGCGATAGGGGACCAGCACCGGATCGGCCCCGGCGACCTGCGCATAGAACCGCAGCATCGGATACGCCGGCCACGGCATGACGACCTCGTCGCCGGGCTCCACGTAGGTTTGGATCAAGATGTGGATGCCTTCGTCGGTGCCGTCGCAGAAGGTCATCTGGTCCTCGCCGACCCCAAAAAAGGCCGCCGTGCGGGCGCGCGCGCTTTCGTATTCGGGGTAGGTGGCCAGCAGCTCGCCGGTGAGCGTTTTCTGTAGGCGCTCCAGCACTTTCGGCGAGCAGCCCACGGTGTTCTCGTTGAAGTCCAAACGCAGGGCGCCAGCCCGGCCGCTGGTGGGCGGGTGGTAGGCCGCCATGCGCTCGATGGCGCCGCGCGGCTTGGGTCGAAGGGAAGCGGGCGCTTCAGTCAAAACGCGCCTCCACGGAGCGCGCATGCGCTTCCAAGCCTTCGGCGCGGGCCAGCGTCGTCACCGCCGAGGCGATCCGCTCCAACCCCGAGCGTTCCAGTTGCTGCACCGTGATGATTTTCACGTAGTCCAGAATCGACAGCCCCCCGCGCAGCCGCGACGCCCCGCCGGTCGGCAGCACGTGGTTCGGACCCGAAGCGTAATCGCCGGCCGCTTCCGGGCTCCACTCGCCGACGAAGACGCTGCCGGCGTGGGTGATGCGGTCGAGCATCGAATCGTCGGAGATCGACAGGTGCTCGGGAGCGAAATCGTTCGAAATGGCGCAGGCTTCGTCGACGGAGTCGCAGACGACGATGGCGCTGTTGTCGTCAATGGCCGGCCGGGCGACCGGCGCCGTGGGCAGGTCGACGAGCTGCCGCTCCACTTCCGCCGCGGTGCGCTCGGCGAGGTCGCTCGAAAGCGTCAGCAGAATAGCCGCCGCGTCCACGTCGTGCTCGGCCTGGGCCAACATGTCGGCGGCGAGCTTTTTGGGGTCGCCGTCGGGAAAGATCAGCAGGATCTCCGTTGGCCCGGCCACGAAGTCGATGCCGACGTCGCCTGCCAACAGCTTCTTCGCCGCCGCCACATAAATGTTGCCCGGCCCCACGATGCGTTGCGCTTTGGGGACCGTCTCGGTGCCGAAGCAGAACGCCGCGATCGCCTGGGCGCCGCCCATCCGGAAGAAGTGTTCCACGCCCAGCATCCCTGCCGTGGCAAGGGTCGCGGGCGTGGGGCCGGGGCAGCAGACTGACACCACGCCGACCCCGGCCACCTGCGCCGGAATCACCGTCATCATCAGCGTGGAGGGCAGCGGGTAGCGGCCGCCGGGGATATATGCGCCCACGGCGTCCAGGGGTCGCACGATCTGGCCCAGCCGGATGCCCGCGCCGACCTCTTCCATCCAGGGCTCCGGCGCCTGCATTTCAGCAAAACGGCGGATCTGCTCCGAGGCGGTCGAGACAGCCGAGCGCAACGCCGGATCCGCCACTTCGGCCGCTTCCCGGAGCTTCTCGGCCGGGATGCGCACCGAGTCGCCTTGGAGCCCGTCGAATTTCCGCGCGTATTCGAGCAGCGCCGCGTCGCCGCGCTCGCGAACGGCGGCCAGTATCGGCCGCACCACCGCTTCGGCCTCTTCCATGCGGGCCGAACGCCGGGCGAACAGGGCGTCGATCGCGGCGCGATCCGAGCTGCGCAATATTCTCAACATGGAGTTGAAAAGCCCCTACTTCTTGTACACGGCCTTGGGATCGTAGGTGCGCTCCTCGGAGGCCTCCCACGCGCCATCGACCAGACGGCGGTAGAAGCAGGAACGATACCCATTATGGCAAACGCCCGGCCCCAGCGATTCAGCCTGGATCAGCAAAGTGTCGCCGTCGCAGTCCACCTCGATGCTCTTGGCGACCAGGTAGTGACCCGAAGAGCCGCCCTTGGTCCAGAGCTCATTACGCGAGCGGCTCCAGAACGTAACGTTGCCGGTCCGGACGGTCGTCTCCAGCGCGAGCTGGTTCATGAAGCCGACCATCAGCACGCGGCCGTCGCCGCTGTCCTGCACGACGGCGGGAATCAGGCCGCCGGTTTTCTCGAAATCAAGCTCGTTCCACATCTTTTATGCTCCCCAACAAACAAAAAACCCGCTCGGCTGGGCCGGCGGGCTTCGGTTCGGTTCCGCGAATCGCTACAGTCGATTCGTCAGGCGCTCGCACCTCGGCCCAGCGGTCCATGATGGACGCCATGCAGGCCGTGATGGACGAAAATCGCCATGAGCCCTTAGCTTAGCCGGGCGGCCGTCTGAATCGCAAGGCCACCGTGACAGGCCAACGCGGCGCGGGCTTTGACGAAGCCCGCCGCGTCGGCTTTCCAGCCGACGTTCCCGCCGGCCCGCCCGCAACTGCGCTAGAATCCGCCCGATGCGCCTCTGCCTGCTCGCTCTGCTCCTTGCCGCCGCCGTGTTCGCACAGGCGCCCCCCGATGACATCCTTTTTGAGGAAGGGCTGGAGTACTCCGCCGTCGGCGGCCGGCAGTTGCTCGACGTCGCCCGGCCCAAGTCCGGCGTGGGGCCGTTTCCGGCAGTGGTCTGCATCCACGGCGGCGGTTTTCGCGCCGGCTCGCGCGAAAACTACCGCGCCATCGCCTACTACCTCGCACAGCGCGGCTACGTGGCCGCCACCATCAGCTACCGCCTGAGCCCGACCAATCAGTTTCCGGCCGCCGTCGAGGACGCCAAGGCCGCCGTGCGCTTCCTGCGGGCCAACGCGGCGCGCTTCCAGATCGACCCCGACCGCATCGGCGCCACCGGGGGCTCGGCCGGAGCGCATTTGGCGTTGATGCTGGGCGTCACCGGCGGTGTGCCCGAGTTTGAGGGCTTTGGCCCGAACCGGGACTTTTCGAGCAAGGTGCGGGCCGTGGTCAACCAGTTCGGCCCAACTGACTTGGTGGCCTCCTACGAACCGGGCAAGAGCGTGGATGCGGGCGAGGTGCTGCCGATGTTCTTGGGCGGCGACCCCGACCACGCCATGGCGCTGACCCGTCGCGCCAGCCCGCTCCACTGGGTCTCGCCCAACTCCGCGCCGACTCTTACGCTGCATGGCGAAAAGGACAATTACGTCGCCTTCGAGCACGCCCAATGGATCACCGATCGCCTGCAAGGCGCCGGGGTTCCAGCCGAGCTGATCGCCTTTCCCAACGCTCAGCATGGCTTCCGCGATCCGGCCGACCGCGATCGAGCCTGGTCGGCAATGGCCGACTGGTTCGACCGGTTCCTCGCGCCCGAGCCGCCGCAGCGGTTGCTGCTGGTCGCCGACCACGGCCCGCGCGGCGAGATCGTGGCCATGGATTGGCCCTCGGCCCGCGAGCGCTGGACGCGGCCCAACAATCGCGGCCACGACGTGCAGATCCTGCCCGACGGCCACGTGCTTTACACGACCGGCTCCTGGCGCCGCGTGGTCGAGGTCAACGCCGAGGGCGGGGAAGTCTGGAGCTACGGTCCGGCTGAGGGGCTGGAGCACCCCATCGCGACACAACGGCTGCCCAACGGCCGCACTCTGATCGGCGACATGGTGTTGGGCAAGGTGATCGAAGTGGACCGCGTGGGCCGGGTCGTGTGGGAATACGAGAATCCGGAGCTGGCGAACCGTCAGATGCGCAGCGTTCGCCGAACGCTGGCCGGCACGACGCTGATCGCCGTGGAACGCCTCAATAAGGTCATTGAGGTGGACCGCGCAGGCAAGATCGTCTGGACCTTCCAGGCGACCGGCGGCGACGAGCGCTTACCGTATCAGGCTTGGCGGTTGCCGAACGGCAATACGCTGATCGGGCTCGCCTCGCCGGGCGAAGTGGTGGAGGTCGCGCCGGACGGCTCGATCGTCCGCTCGGCGGGCGGCGCGGCGGGCGGCCTGCGGATGAGCTGGTGCTCGGGGTTGCAGCCGCTACCCGGCGGCGGATTCCTGGTGTCCGACTACCTGGGCCGCCGGCTGCTGGAGTTTGACGCGGATTGGCAAGTCAAGCACGAGTGGCGCACCGGCGAACGCACGGTGGCCAGCGTCGCAATCGAGTAACGTGGCGCAGGCGCCGACGCCTGTTGCTTGCGTTCGGGAGACGGACAGGAATGTCCGTCGCTACTAAAACGCTTGGCCGATCGAGAAGAAGAACTCTCCGGCGCCCTCGTCCGGCTTGCGGTCGAGCTTCCAGCCGTAGTCCAGCCGCAATAGGAAGAACGGCGTCCGAATGCGCAGGCCCAGCCCGGCCGTACTGCGTAGCGAGGTCGGGTTGAAGTCGGAGATCTTGCTGTAAACGTTGCCAACGTCCAGGAAGCTCACGCCTTCAAAAATCCCTTTCAGCGGGAACCGCGCCTCGTTGTTGAGCACGAACACCGCTTCGCCGCCCTCCGGGTCGCCAAAGAAGCCCAGCGGTCCGGCCGTATCCTGCGCGAATCCGCGAATGGTCGTGCCGCCGCCGGCGAAGAAGCGCTCGCTCGGCACAATGCTCTGCCCGCCCAGTCCCCTCGCCAAGCCCGTGCGCACGCCGGTGGCGTAAATCAGCTTCGGCCGCTTCATCCCTCCCCGGTCAAACGGCGTGACGGTCGGCTTGAAAAACGGGAAATAGTGGAAATACTGTCCAAAATACTTCCAGTACCTCACGTCCGATCCGAGCTGGCCCGGCGCATACTCCAGGCCATGGGAGAAGAAGCGGCCGTGGGTGGCGTCGAGAATATCGTCGCGGCTGTCGTAAGTGAACGTCGATGTCAGCGGCGCGAGATTGAACTCCAAGTCCAGCGGGATGAAGGCGTCCTCGTCGCGATCAAAGGTATGCGTCTTTTCGAAGCGGTAGCCGTACTGGAAAATCGCCCGTCGGCCAATGTCGACCTTCTGCTGCACCGATACCCCCGTGCGGTCGGTCACGAACGTCTGGCGCAGCTCGCGGCTGGTGAACAGCGCCGATGTGGTGGCGATATTCCGGTTTAGGATCAATGGTTGGTTGAAGTATCCGCGCGCCTCGCGAAACTGGTTGTCGTATCGGCCGCGGAAGCCCAGCGAGCGCGCGGCGCCGAGCGTGTTGCGGTTCTGGAAGTCGATGATCGTACCGGGGCCGCGCTCGGTGTCGAAGAATGCGCCATAGCGCACCCGAAACGGCGAGACCTCGCGCACTTTCGCCAGCAGCCTGAGCGGATTCTGCCCGGCCGGAGCCGTGGGGTCTTCGAGCGGCTGTTTTTGCAGATCGACCAGGGCGAAGGCGCTGGTTTGGTACAGCCGCCGCCGCGAGGAGTCGTTGTCTTCCGTAATCAGCAGGTCGCCTTCCTTGTTGGCCAACCGGCCCCGGATGAGCTTTTCGTTCACCTGCTCATTGCCTTCGACGATGACCTCCTTGATGACGTCCTGCTGGTTCTCCGTCAGCTCAAAGGCGACGTCCACGCGGGCGTCATCGCGGCGCCGGGTCAAAGTAAAGTTCACCAGCACGTCGTTGTAGCCGCGTTCCCAATAAGCCTCTTCCACGTTCTGGATGCTCTCTTCCAGATATTGGGGCGTGTAGGCGCGCTCGCCGGACGGCGTGACGGCGGCCCGCAGGATGCGTTCCTCGATGGCCGCCGCCCCGGTAAAGGATAGCTCGCCGATCTGATAGCGCCGGCCCTCGTCGATGGCGATCACCGCCCGCCCGAAGCCGGTGTCGGGCTCGAGCTCAAATTCCGGGCGTTGCACCACCGCGTCCAGCCAGCCTTCCTGGTAGTAGTAGCGCTGCAAAATGTTCACGACGGCGCGAGGATTGGATTTGAGCGAATCCCGCAGCTCGGTGCGCACCAGCGCCAACTCCAGCATCTCGCTGTTCAGGCCCGAATTGCCCTGAAACACCAGCTCCACGTCGCGATAGCGCACGCCGGGACGGATCAGAAATCGCACCGTGCGCAGATCGGGTCCGGTGATTTCGATCTGATGATCGATCTCCGCCTCCAGATAGCCGTCGTGGTAGAGCCAGCGTTGCAGGGTTTTCTTGGAGTCGTCCACCCTCTGCGCTTCGAATACGCCCATGCTCCACGCTTCCCGCACCTGCTTCTGGACGCCGCCGGGCGGCTGTACCGGATCGTAGGCGATCTGAACACGCGGGCCGGCCTCGATTCGGAACGTCAGGTCCACCGCCTGCTGCTCGGGTCGCTGCTCGCGTCGCAGCCGGACTCGTGATTCCAGCCGGTCCTCCTTGTAGTACTCGTTCTGCAGCCGGTCGGTGCGCTTGCGGGCCTTGAAAAAGTCGTAGCGGTCGCCCACCTGCATCCCGACGCGTTTCTGGAGCTCTTGGTCGTCCAGCATCGGCTCGCCTTCAAACTCCAGCGAGGCGATCTCGATGCGCGGACCGATGCGGCGGCCGCGGTTTTCCTCGCTTTGCAGCCCCCAGCGAACGTCATGGCGGAAGTCGAAGCGGTACGTGTTGTCGCTCTGCTTGACGCCGCGAGCGTTAAAGCGACGCGTCACGTCGTACTCGGTGACAAAGATTTGGTCCGACGAGTCGGTGAGATTCATCGAGTAGATCAAATTGAGCTGGCGGGTTATGTCCTGGCCGATGGTGAGCCGCGCGCTGGGATCGCCCTCGGCCGAGATTAGGTTCGGCTCCACGCGGACGCGGCTCAGTCCCAGGCTCTCTTCGGCCGCTCGGCCCAGGCGACCGCCCAGGCTGCCGGTCAGGTAAGACAACGCCTGTTGGCTGGCGATATTGAGACCGGACTCCTGCGCCTCCTCCAGCGTCCGCCCGGTCAGCAGCAGCGAAATGATGTCCGGCTCGGACAGGCCGCTGTCGGAGGTGAATTGCGTCGAAAGATCGTCGCCGTCGCCGTTGGCCAGCAGCGTAATTTCGTGGCCGGCGACCTGCGTGCGCGCGCTGAGGTTCAGCGACGGGCGGATCCGCGTCTCGCTGGTGAAATCGACCACGCCGGTCTCGATGACGTACTCGTTCTCAGCCAGAAAGACTTGGCCGCCCTCCCCTAGCTCGACTCGGCCCAGCAGCGAGGGCCGGTAGTACGAGCCCACCACGCGCAGGTCGAAGCTCGCCTCCATCCGGGCCAGGTTGTTGTCCACCAGGATGGGATGGTAGGTGTCCACTTGCACCGCGTAGCGAATGCGGGACAGCAGCGGGTCCGGCTCCTCGGCGAAGCTCAGGCCGCGCCCGCCGAGCATGGACAGCACGTCCGAGCCCAAGTCCACGCGCTCGCGGAAGGAGCCGTCCTGAATGACGACCTTACCGTCCAGGCGCAGCAGGTTGTTGGGCGCGTCATGGAAGCGCAGGTCGGCGTTGGAGACGGTTTGCAGGCCTTCCGGGAAGTCAAGATAGACCTCCTTGGCGCTGATGTTGATATCGACATCGCGGATGCCGTCGGCCAAGCTCAGCCCGCCGCCGATCTCCAGGCGCCCGCCGTTGAGCGCGGCCGTCAGGGTCTCGATCTCCACCCGATCACCCTCCATGGCGATGGCGATCTGGAGTTGGTCGGCGTCAAAACGGGGGCTTTCGAGCGAAAACCCGCCGTTGGCGAGGTCGAGCCGTCCCCGCACGTCGGGCTCTTCCAGCGTCCCGCCCACGGTGAAGTTGGCTGTGACGGGGCCGCGCATCCGTAGGTCTTCCATCAGGTATCCCGCCACCGCGGCGTCGCTGCGGACATTGAGGGAAAGGTCCAGCGCCCCGCCGTCGGCGACGTTAGCTGTCCCCGCCGCCTCCATGTTGGTCTCCGGACCGGTGATATGGAACGAGGCGATCTCCATCAAGCCTTTCTGATAGGCCAGGCGGATGGGCTCGGCCTGTTGCAGCCGCAGGTCGCGAATCTGTATGTTGAGCTCGCCGACTGTCAGCTCCGCTGTTACAGCTTCGGCCTTTAGCTCGGGCGCTTCGACTTTGACCGCCAAGCTGACTCGGCCGCCCCCGTCGGGAATCACGTCCAGCACTTCCAGATCAAGCCCGTCGACCGTCAGGTTGAAGACGGCCGGATTGCGTTGGGCAAAGACCTCAAGCGGCAGCTCCCCGTCGGCGATCAGCTCCATTGGCACGCCGCCGCCGGCGGAGATCTTGGCCCTGCTGTATTCGGCGGTCAGGCTCTCGAGCTCCAGGCGCTGCTGGTTGGCGGTGACCTTCATCTGGATCGCCGTGATCGGCTGGATCGTGGCCGGCGACAGGATCACGCCGTCTTCGAGCACGGCGGTCAAGTTCGGCTCAAGCCTCTCCAGGCTGCCGCCGACGACGCCTTCCAGATTCAGGATTCCCAGCACAAACAGCTCTTCGAGCTCCATGCCCGCCAGCGCCGGCGCCGCTTCGAGGTTGATGGCGCCGGCGATGGTCAGCTCTCCCTCGCCGCCGGCCTCGGTGAGCGGCAGCGAGCCCGCCAGCCGCACGCTGGAGCGGCCCGATATCAGCTCGACGTTTTCCGCTACCACGCGCCGGTCGCGGTAAGCCAGCCGCAGCGGGCCTTCGTTCCGGACCTTCACGCCGCCTGTGGAGACGCTGAGCTCGGCGAAGTCCGCCTCCACGGCGAAGTTTTCCGGGTCGTCGAGATTGCCCCGAGCGGTGATGACGCCGTCCACTACGCCCTGCAGAGGCTTGTCGCCGCGGCCTTCGATTTCGAGTGTTTCAAGCGCGAAAGAGTCGATGGTCAGCTTGAGATCGGCCGCGTGCGGGGACTCGACGCCGATACGGGCCTGGAGCGATGAGGAAAACTTCTCCGCGCCGACCGTCAAATCCGCCGAACCGCCCGCAACCTCCGCGCCGAGGTCGATGTCGCCCAGCGCCATCTCGCCGTAGTGCAGGTCAACGACCTGAATTTTCGTGTTCAGCTCGGGCGCCTCCGCCGTGCCGCGGCCGTTGATCGAAAGTTCCACGGCGCCCCGGACAACATCGCCCGAGGGCAAGGTGAGGCTCTCCAACTCGAGCCCTTCGCTGTCTGCGTCCACCTCAAAATACCCGTCATCCAAGCGGTACGAGCCTGACGCCCGCAGGATGCCGCCATCGGGCTTGATCAACCGCAACTGCGCGACCGTCGCCACTCCGTCAGCCAGCGAGGCGTCCATGCTGAGCGCGCCCATTACTTGGCCATAGGCTTCCAGGTTGGAGGCGTTGACCGTTACCGCACCTTGCGGCTCGGCGGCGGTTCCCGAAATGTTGGCGGAGAAGCTGAGCTCGCCGGTCACCGGCTCTTCGCGGCCGAGCGCCGCCAAGGCGTCGGACAGCGAGATCTCGTTGGAACTGGCGGTCATCTCGAGCTGCGGGCTGTCGCCCTCCAACCCCACCCGGCCGGCGACTTCGATGCGCTTCTCGCGCCAACTCATGTTCAGCGCCTCGATGAGCGCCTCTTCCGGGCTGTAGGCGCCATCGAAACGGAAAGCGATCCCTTCGAGGTCGCCCGCCGAGAGGTTGTCGCTGGAGCTCAGGATCGTGGCCCGCGGCGCATCGATCGTCCCGCCCAGACCGACGGTCGCTCGCAGGGCGCCGGCCAGCGCGGTCGGCGCGATGGATTCGTCCGAGGGCGAATCGAGCAGCAGGTCCGCCTGCACGATCGTCTCCTCCAGGCTGTCGACGTCGATTTCGATCGAGCCGCCCAGGCCGGAAAAATCGGTGAGGACGATGTTGCCCGAGGTCCGCATCCCCAGCGTTGTGAGGCCGCTCAGCGAGGCGGTGATGCGGTTGCCGTCCAGCCGGGCGTTCAGCGAGCCCGCCAGCGGCAGCACGTCTTTCGCCGCACTGGCGCGCGTTGGCGTCAGGCGCAATCTCGCCTCGCCGCGCGCCTGCTCGAAATCAAGCCCTGGAAAGGCAGTTTCCAGCGAACCTTTCGCCCTCGCCGCGGGAACCATCGGCGGGTCGTACGGACGGCTCAGTCGCGCCAGATCGACCTGCTCCAGGCTCAGCGCCAAGCGGCTGTCGCCGGCAGCCTCTTCCAGCGCCAGGTCGGCGTCGCCGCGCAGCCGCGCGAAGGGCGCGTCCAGCGAAAAGCTGGAGATCACAGCGCGGTTGTCCCCGGCGGCCCAAGCCGCTTCCGCCGCCAGCGTCATCTCACGATAGTCCTCATAGGCCAGCGACGAGCCGGACACCGTGGCCTGCAAGCGCGGGGCGCTGAGTTTCTCCGTGATGCGAGCGGTCAGCTCCAGGTCGCCCGAGGCGTCCAGATCCATGCCGGCGAGCTCCAGCAACGGCTCGATTTCCGCCTTCAGGCGGGCGTTCAGGTCACCGGCGGGTTCGGCGAAATCGCTGATTTTGCCGTCGAGGTCGAGCTCGCTTGCTCCGGTCCGCAGCCGCAGCCGGGTGATGTCCAGCTCTCCGGCGCGCAGGCGCAACGCCGCCGCCAGCTCGTCCAGCGGCGCCGCTCGATCCGCCAGCCGGATCTCACCGGCCTCGCCGATCTTGAAGTCGACCAAGTGGCTCTGCGGCATCCGCTCGCCCCGAATGGACAGCGACCAACTCGGTAGCTCCACGGCCTGCCCGCTTTGGCGATCTTCATAGACGATCGCCGGGCCGGAGGCGTCAAACTTTTCAATCAGGACCGGCAGCGGGGCGTTCGGGTCCGATCCCTGGGTTTCGTCGGAATCCGGGCCTCGCGGCAGGTTGGAGACTCCGCCTTCGTCCACCAAATAGGAAATCCGGCCGCCAGTGACGCGGGCGTCCTGAATCTCCAGCCGCCCGCGCAGCAGGGCCGAGAGGCGCAGGTCCACGAAGACCGAGTCCGCCTCAAAAAAGTACGGCGAACCGGCGGGTTCGACAGAACGAATTTTGACGTTGGTGAGCGTCGATTTTAGGGTGAAAAGATTGTAATCGAGCTTGCCGGCTTGCAGGTCGATTTGCTGGCTGGCTTGTAGGTAATCCGACCCCTGGGAAAGGGCGAACTGCCGTACAGCGGGCACGTGAAGCAGCCCGGCGGAAAGCGCCAGGACCACGAACACGACGATGGATGCGACAGCCGCCATAAGGTGCGCCGCCCCGCGGGACGCAGGGGCGGCGTCCGCACCCCGAAGGGTTTACCGGAAAGCTCTCAACAGTGATTGTACCTTGTCGGCGTCCGGCGAGTCCGGGGCCATTCTGACGTAAATTTGCAAATGCTCCACCATTTTGTCGGGTCGCTTGAGGCCGTTGTAGGCCATGCCCGCGTAGTAGTGGTGGTACGGCTGGGTAGGATCGAGCTCAATCGCCTTCTCCAAGTCAGCCGCGGAGCCCTGGAAGTCTTTCTTGCTCAGGCGGACCTGGCCGCGGTAGTGGTAAGCGTCGGAGTACTCCGCGTCAGCGGCAATCGCCTCGTTGAGCAGGCGTTCCGCCGTCGCCACGTCGCGCGCGTCGATGGCCACGGTCGCTTGCGCGGTCTTTACCTGGGCCTCGGTGGCGCCGGCCTCGGTCGCCCGCTCCAATGCAGCCTTGGCTTCGCCCGGCTTCTTGTTGGCGGCCAGGGTGCGAGCCAAGTATAGCTGACCGCGCGCGTCATCGGCCGCCGCGGCCTTGAGCGAGCCTTCGGCCTTGGCGAATTGGTGTTTGTGGTACTCGGTTACGCCCTCGTCGACGTTCGCCGCCCAAGCCGAAGCTGAGATCAGGGCCGCCGCCATGAAAACCGTGCATCGTGTGATCATTTTTCCTTCTCCTCGGGACGCGTAGATAAGACGCGCTGGGCCCCACGGCCGTTACGAGCTCCGATCCGGCCGCCGCGCCAGCGCCCTGCGCATATAGGCGACGCTTTCCGCTACTTCGCGCACCGGATCGCCGGTCGGATAGGCCATTTCGACATTCGCCGGAATGGACAGCCCCTGATCGGCGAGCAGCCACAGGATCTCGCGCAACGGCGTGTCCCCGGCGCCGAAGGCCGTCTTCTCGCCGTCGTTGGAGCGGCGATCCTTCATGTGCAGCACCCAGGTCCGGTCGCCGCGCTCACGCGGAAACTCCAAGCAATCAAACCCCGCCGCGTGATAGTGGCCGACATCCAGATTCACTCCAAGCCACGTGGAAAACCCTTCCGTCGCGCGGCGAAAGTCGTCCGGCGTAGCGAATTCGTCCTCGCGGATGCGGGTGTGATTGTGGAATCCGACGTAGACCTCATGCCGCTGAGCGAAGGGGTCAATCCGGGCGGCGGTGGAGACGTTGCTCGACGTGGTCAAGATGTCGGTCCCAAACGCATGGGTCATCCGGAAGGCGGCGTCAAGCTCCTCATCGCTGAATTCGTTGCGGATGGAGAGGTTAAACGAGTTTAGCCGCATGCCGCGGCGGCTGATCGCTTCGCGAGCGCGGGCGCAAGCTTCGGCGCCGCCGCGGATGCGCCAGTCCCGCATCCGCTCACGTCCGCCGGGCTCGCCGCGCCGGACCCAGGGCGCTTCCACATGGCCCGACCAAACCTCCACCGAGCGAACGCCGCAACGCTCGCAGGCGTCGAGCATTTCGTCGAACGGCAATCTCTTGAAGCTGAAGCTCTGCACGCCGATTTCGACGCTGGAGCGACCCGCCGTCAACGGCGCGGCGGCGGTCGCCAGGAAGGCTCGTCGATTCAGCAGCATAGAGCCAGTATGCTACCAGGGAAGGGGCCGCGGGCGGCCGGCTGTCACGCTTTCGGCGGCGGCGAGCTCGCAAACGACGGCCCACGACTCGGTCCTGATCCAGAAAACGAAGCCGGCCCCGACGACGGCCTTCCGCGCTATACTTTCGGCCGCCATGCTCACCCGCCGCGCCTTCCTGGGCTCCGCGTTGGCCGCGTCCGCCTTCGCGCAGTCCTCGCGTTCCAAGCCCAACGTGCTGTTCCTTTCGGTCGACGATATGAACGACTGGGTCGGCTGCCTGGGCGGCTATCCCGGCGTACACACCCCCAACATCGACCGGCTGGCCCGCCGCGGCGTCCTCTTCCGGGACGCCCACTGCTCCTCGCCGATCTGCAACCCGTCGCGCACCGCCAATTTGACCGGGCTCCGGCCGTCGACCACCGGCATCTACGGCAACGATCAGTATTGGCGGCCCGTTCTGCCCGACGTGACGACGCTGCCGGAATTCTTTCGCGAGAATGGCTACCACGTCGCCGGCGCGGGCAAGGTCTTCCACCATGTCGCCGGATTCAACCCTCCCGACCAGTGGGACGATTTTCGGATCCAGGAGTTTGACGACCCTTGGTATCGGCGAACGGACTACTATCCCTGGGTCGAAAAAATCCCCAACCCGCCCGGCCATCCCTTCAACGGCATGGCGGGGGACGACGGCTTTGCGGGCGAATTCGACTGGGGCGCCCTGCCGGATCGCCCTGAGGAGACCTACGGCGATATGGCCGCCGTCCGCTACGGACAACAGTTCCTGGGCAAGCGCCACGACAAGCCGTTCTTCCTGGCCGTCGGCCTATGGCATCCCCACATTCCGCTCTTTGCGCCGCAGGAGTACTTTGATCTCTACCCGTCCGACCGCGTGAAGCTCCCCGAAGTCCTTGGCAACGACTTGGAAGATGTGCCGGAGATCGCGCGGCGGATCGCGGCGGCGCGCCTCTCCGAGCATGACCGCATCCTGCGCGAGGGGAAATGGAAGGACGCCGTGCAGGCTTATCTGGCCTGCATCAGCTTTGCGGACAAGATGGTCGGCTACGTCCTGGACGCCTTGGAGAAAGGCCCCAACGCCTCCAATACGATCATCGTGCTGTGGAGCGATCACGGATGGCACCTGGGCGAGAAGCGCCACTGGCACAAGAGCACGCTCTGGCAGCGCGCCACGCATGTGCCGATGATCTGGGCCGGGCCCGGCGTGGAGCAGGCCGGCGTGGACCGCTCGCAGCCGGTGGAGCTGATCGACATGTACCCGACGCTGGCCGAGCTGTGCGGCTTGGACCAGCCCGCCGGATTGGACGGGGTCAGCCTGGGGCCGCAACTGCGCAGCCCGCTGACGCCCAAGCGTCCGGCCGTTTGCACCTTCCAGCCCAACAACCACGCCGTCATCACGCCCCAGTGGCGTTACATTCGCTATCGCGACGCCACCGAAGAGCTCTATGACAGGGCCAAGGACCCGAACGAGTGGACCAACCTCGCCAATAGGCCCGAGCACGCATCGCTGAAGCTTCAGCTTGCCCACTACATGCCCAAAACCAGCGCCCAGCCGCAACCCGGCCGTGGCGCCTACGATTTCGATTTTGCGACTTACTCCTACCGCCGCAAAGGCTGACGATGATCCGCCCGGCTTCAGCCGGCGGGCGCCCGTCGCTACCCGGCCGTTAAACTGGCAAAGTTCGCCGCGACGCCTCCTCCGCCTTGTTAGCGGTTGATCGCTATCTCACGCAGTGAGGAGGATTCACCCATGCGACGCATTCTCTGGAGCGCGTCCGCCATTCTGGCGGTCGCGCTGACGGCCTGCACCCAGCAGGCCCCCGCCCCCGAACCCGCCGCCCAAGCGGCCGAAGCTCCCAGCTATCCCGCCGATCAGAAAACCTACACCGACGGGCTGGAGCCCATCGAAACCGTTGTCGTGCCCGCCTACGACGGCCGCGCCGTGGCCGTGAGCAAGGGACAACTCATTCGCATCACCGACATCGAGGGCAAGCAGGTGGGCGACCTGTTCGCCCTAGTGCGCGAAAGTCCCCAAATGTACCTCGACACCTTCCGCAGCCGCACCGGCAATCGAAAGCTCTTTCCAGCCGTTGGCGAACAGTTCGTCACCTTGAAGCGCGAGCCGATCCTGACCTTCCTCAGCGACCACTCGCCCGGCGTACACGACATGCTCTACGCTACTTGCGACTACCAGACGTACAAGCGGCAAGGTTTTGACGACCATCCCAACTGCAACCAGAACTTCTTGGACGCGGTCTCGGAAGCCGGCCTTGCGGGCTACCCTTGGGCGCCGGGCCCGGTGAACATCTTTCAGAACTCCACCGTCGCCTCCGACGGCAAGACGATCGTGACGGCCGGGACGCTGACCAAAGCCGGAGACTTTTTGGAGTTTCGCGCCGAGCAGGA
>CAYOPA010000041.1:2212-2804 GCA_964405625.1 uncultured Bryobacterales bacterium | reverse complement strand
TTCCTACGACATCGGCGACTTCATCGGCGGCAAGTCCAAACCGCTGAAGATCGAGGTCTTTGACGCGCCGGCCGAAGCCGCGGACTAGGCCAGGTACTTCTCGCCATACGCTAGCGCCTGCCGCAGCCTGCGCTGGGCCTCGGCCCAGTCCAGGTGCGGGTCCGCGCTTTCCCAACTGACGACCTTGCTGTCAGGCAGCCCCCACTTGGGGAACTGGCTCACCGCATGGCGATGCTCCTCGCTGGCCATCAGCAGCCCCAGAGCCGCTGGGTCGTCATAGACGGTGTAGGTGCGAAAGACCTTTCGCAGAACGTTGGCGCGAAGCTGGTGGGCGCGGTAGCCGGGCAGCCGCATGAGCGCAGCCTCCACCCGCTTGGTTGCGCGCAGGAACGCCGGGAGGTATAGCCAACTCGCCAGATGGAGCGAGGTCGCCGCATGAACGTAGAGTTTGTCAGGCATGGTCGGGCGAAGCGCCCTTATTGTACGCTCGGGCGTCAACGGCGTACAGGGTCGGCATGTGGCGCACGGCTGCGCCTCGCGAAAGTTACTTGTCGGGCCGAAGGCCCGACTGCACGGCGCAGCCGTGCGCCAC
>CAYOPA010000041.1:0-2202 GCA_964405625.1 uncultured Bryobacterales bacterium | reverse complement strand
CGAGGCGCAGCCTCGCGTGCACGGCCTACCGTGCGCCACAACGGCGGCTACGGTCGCCCCGCCATCACAGCATGCGCCTCGGCGACCACCCGCTCGGCCTCCACGGCCAACATGCAGCGGTGCTCGGTGAGCGGGCACTCGCGCAGCAGGCACGGGCTGCACTCCACCGGCTCGCGCACCACCCGCGCCCACGAGGCTGACGGACCGGTGGCGATATGGTCCGTCGCGCCGAAAATCGCGACCGTCGGGATTCCCAGCGCTCCGGCCACGTGCATCGGTCCGGAGTCGTTGGTCAGATAAACCGTGCAGGTGGAGGCGAGCTCGATGTACTGCGACAGCGTCGTCGTCCCGGCCAACACGTAGGCCCGGGGACCGACCTGGTTGGCAATCTGGGCGCACAGGTCGGTCTCGTTGGGCGCCCCGAACAGCGCGATCGAAGCGCCAAGGTCGTCCGCCAGGCGCGAAGCCGCCTCCGCAAAGCGTTCTGGGAGCCAGCGTTTGGCGCCGCCGAAAGCCGCGCCGGGACTGACGCCGACCCAGGGGCCCTCCGGTAGTCGGCGCTCGCGCCACCCGGATTGGCCCGCACGCCGAGCTTCGTCCAGACCGGCCAACAGAATGTCGGGGCAATCGGGGAGCTCGCGCAGGACTTCCGCCCGCCGCAGCATCTCCGGGTAATAGAAGCGTTGGTGCTCGGGAATCTCCCCGGGACGAGGAGGTTCTACTCCGCGCGTCAGCAGGAAGCCACGGGCGTCGCGGTCATAGCCGATGCGGATGGGGATGCGCGCCAGCCAAGCCATGAAAGCGGCGTCGAACGCGTTCTGAAAAAGGATGGCGATGTCGAACTTTTCCGCGCGCAACTCTTGCGCCAGCGCCCAGCGGCCTCGGAGACTGCGATGGCGGCCGGTCCGTTCATACGCCACGATCCTGTCCGCGAAGCGCTCCCGGGCATACAAGTCCGCCACCCAGGGCCGCGCCAGGACGGCAATCTCCGCGTCCGGATAGGCTTCGCGGACGGCCCGCAGCGCCGGCAACGACATCACCGCGTCGCCCAGCCAGTTTGTCGCCCGTAGCAGAATCTTCATCACAGCCCGGTTCGCCGCCGCTCCAGCGCCGCTTCAATTTGGTCCAGCAGCTCGCCCTCTTTTTCGATGCGTTGCTCGACCGCCAAGGCGTAAAGCGACGCCGCGCCCGTGCGCATCTCCGGCGGAACGCTCTCCGCCAGATTCGGGAGATCTTTTTCGCTTGTCAAGACAACCTCGGCCCCGTTTTCGCGCGCCTCCGCCGCGATGCGCCACCAGTCGTCGAGCGAGTAGCGGTGATGGTCGGGAAACGCGTGGCGTCCCGCCAAATGGACGCCCAATCCTTCCAGCGTACGCCAGAAGGCCTCGGGCGCGCCGAGCCCGCAGAACGCAAACGCCCGCTTGCCGGCGAGCTCGTCGGGCCGCAGCGTCCGGCGGCCGATGCGGTCGGCGCCGATGGCTTCCACCGGCTCCAGAGTGGCGCGGAAGATCGGCGCTTGGGGGTTCCAGCGCCGCAGCCGCCGCTCCAGGTCGTCGTAGCGGCAGCCGGGGACGGTCCGCGTCAGCAAGATGGCGTCAGCCGTTTGGATGGCTCGAAATCCTTCGCGGCGGCGGCCCAGCGGCAAGAGCGGCTCGAAGAACAGCGGCTGCGAGACATCGACCAACAGCAGCGCGAAATCGTGGCGCAAGCGGTGATGCTGCAATCCGTCGTCGAGCAGGAACAGGTCGGCCTCGGTCCGTTCCAGAACCCGACTCCCGGCCGCCGCGCGGTCGCCGCCGACGCCGATGGGGCAGGGGAGCCCCACCTCCTCCAAGCGATGTTGCAGCAGCCAGGCCTCGTCGCCGATCTCGGCGGCCGAGCGTGGCTCGCCTGGCAGCGAGAGCACGACCTTCTGGCGGGAGCGCCGACGGTAGCCGCGTGTCAAAATTGCCGGCGCCAGGCCCCGCAAGGCGAGCTGTTCGGCCAGCCGCAACACCGTCGGCGTCTTGCCCGAGCCGCCGGCGGTGAGGTTTCCCACGACGGCCACGAAGCGCGGAAGCGATTCTCGCCCGAAGATCCCGGAGTCGTACAGGCGGCGATGCAGCCGCGCGCCCAGCGCCCACGGCGCGGCCAACGGCGCCAGGCAAAGGCGCTTCCACAAGCCCGGCCGCCGGACGGGAGCCGCAGCCGTCCATGCCTCCC
>CAYOPA010000040.1:8643-19577 GCA_964405625.1 uncultured Bryobacterales bacterium | reverse complement strand
TTCGTCAAAACCGCCGCGACCGCGGCCGCCCTCACGGCCGCGCAATACAACCGCGTGCTTGGCGCCAATGACCGCGTCAACGTGGGCTTTATCGGCTACGGCCTGATCGGCAAGCGCCACGTGGTCGACTTCAAGGAGCGCCAGGACGTGAACATCACGGCCATGGCCGAGGCCCACCAGGGGCGCATGGACGAGGCGCTCACCTATATCGGCGGCTCATGCAAAGGCTACAAGGATTTTCGGCAGATGTATGACAGCAAGGATGTTGACGCCGTCTGCATCTCCACCGCCGACCACTGGCACGCGCTGATGACGATGATGGCCTGCGCGGCCGGCAAAGACGTCTATGTCGAAAAGCCGATGACGCTGTTCGTGCGCGAAGGGCGCTGGATGATCGACGTGCGCGACCGCTACAAGCGGGTCATCCAGGTGGGCACGCAGCAGCGCTCGGGGCCGCACTACAAGCGGGCGCGGCAGCTTATCCGCGATGGACACTTGGGCAATGTTTTCTCCGTCAAGGCCGGCTCGGCGCGCAACATCATGCCCGGCTACGGCACGCCGGAGGGGACCGAGCCGCCGCCTTACCTGGATTGGGAGATGCTGCTGGGGCCGGCGCCGGCCGTTCCCTACAACGACAAGCGGGCGATTTACCACTTCCGCTGGTTCTGGGATTACTCCGGCGGCCAGATGACGAACCTCGGCCAGCACTCGTTTGATATCGCCTACTACTTCCTCGATCTGAAAGGGCCGCGGGCCGTCACCAGCTTCGGCGGCCGTTGGACCCTGGACGACTTGGGCGAGACGCCGGACGTGCAAGAGGCGATATTCGAGTTTCCCGACGAGAAGCTGGTGATGACCTGGACCGACCGTGAAGTCTGTCGCGGTGACGGAGCGCCCGGTTTGTCGTTCTATGGACCGAAAGGCAGCTTGTCGATTGGACGCGGAGGGTTCCAGACCGAGCCGGACGAGGTGATTCCGCCGGAAAATACCGTGCCTCAGTTCACGGGCGATCACCCGCTGGGCGGTCCGCAACGGGTCCAGGAGCAGGGACCGCGCCGCCGCTGGACCGAGGATATCGACGACGACTCGGGCGATTCGCGCGAGCAGTTCAAGCTGCACGTGGCGGACTTCCTGGAGGCTATCCGCACGCGGAGTCAGCCGGTCAGCGACGCCGAGTCCGGGCATGTGGTCTCCACGCACTGCCACCTCGCGAATCTGTCGCTGCGGCTGGGACGGCGGCTGGAATGGGATCCTGAGAGCGAGCAGATTCTTAACGACAACGAGGCGAACAACATGCTGGTGCGGCCGTATCGCGCGCCGTGGGACCGCGAGCTGCGGGCGCTGGGGGTTGGAGCGTAGGCTTTGCGTACACTGAACTGATGAGGCGACAACTCGAGATCGAGTGGGCGGGTGAGGCCAGGGGGCTTGACCAGCACCGGCTAAGTGTTGCCGAGTTTGCGGAGCCACTGGGCCTCTTGCTGAAGGCCTTGCGAAGAATCGCGCACAGGGTTCAGGCCGAGATTTCCGACGCGGAGCCCGCCACGGACGCCGGCCGGCTTTCGGATTTTTCCAAGTGGATCGACATCGAGATTCACGAGCTTAAGGGCGGATCACTAAGCTTGCACGCGGACGTGACGTTCGCTCCCCCTCCGTCGTTTTTGTCCGAAGTCTTTGAGACCACTGTCGATCGCTCGGTCAGTGAGCTCTTGGATGGACTGAGCCACGAGGGCCAGGGGCGCCTGTACAACGGTCAGGTGCGTAGATACCTTGCGAAGCTTCCGCAAGGGCTCGCCTCTCAGCGTTACACCTACCGTCCTGAAGGCGGTGAGCCCAGGGTGGTGGAGATCGGCGACTTACGGCTGGCGGAGGAGTCGCTCGGAGACCTGCCGTTCTTGGTACGTCTCCAAGGGTACGTGGCCGGCGTCGGCTTTGAGCCCGGCAAGTTCGAGGTCCAATTCAAAACTGACCAAGGGCGATATCGCTTGCCTGCGACGGAGAATCAGGTAGAGCTCGCTTTGAGCCTTCGAGGCGAGCTGTGCCATGCCCTCGCCCTTGACGGTCCACGACGACGTCTGCTCACGATTTCACGTGAGGAACCCATGGGAGCGCCAAGTCCCGAGATGGTGTCGCGCTATGTCTTCGATCGCTGGCGCGGACTTCACGAGAGGTTGGCCCGTTGAGCGCCGAAGCGCCGTGGGCGCGCTTGATCGATTACGGCGGGATCGTGCAGCTTCACGGTGAAGCAATTCGACGATTTGGAGGGGACCCCGGTCCTCCCAAAGACGGCTGCGTGGAGAGAAGCCTTGGTGCGGCTTGGAACGCCGAGCTGTACGCAGCGCCGCCGGAGGCGTTAATGGGGCTGAGCTTCGCCGGATGCCTGTTCTTCTACCTGATCAAGAACCACTGTTTCGTGGATGGAAACAAGCGCATAGCGTGGGCGGCCATGGTCCGTGTTCTTTTGGAACTGGGACTAACGCTCGATGTTGACGACGACGAGGCGGAGCAGTACTGCCTGAGAGTGATCAAGTCGCACGATATGGATGCGGTCAGCGTTTCACTCTGGCTGAGCGAGCGATTGGTCGCGGCTGAGTAGTCGCCGGTTATGGGAGGACTAGCATGTTGGCAAGCCGTCGAGATTTCTTGAAGATTGGCGCTGCGGCGTGTGCCGCAGCCGGACGTTTGACCGCCGCCCCGCAAACGGCCGTCGGCGTCGGCACGGCCGGCTACCACCTGCGCTCGGCGCATGACCGCAAGACAGGGGCGTCGCCGCCGCTGACGGAGACGCTGACGTTTCTGGAGTACTGTCACTCACTCGGCGCCGGCGGCATCCAAGCCGGGATCAGCGATCTGTCGAGCGGCTACGCCAAGAAAGTGCGGACCAAGGCCGAACAGTACGGCATGTACTTTGAGGCGTCCGGGCCGCTGCCGAACGACGATTCCGAGATCAACCGCTTCCAGGACTTCTGCCGAGCGGCCCGCAACGCCGGCGCCAAGGTCATTCGCACGGTGCTGTTCTCGGGCCGACGCTACGAAAACCATACCTCGATGGAGACTTTCGAGCAGGCGCGCAAGCAGGCCTGGAAGAAGCTGACCCTGGCCGAGCCGACCTTGCGCAAGATGGGCCTGAAAGCGGCGGTGGAAAACCACAAAAACCTTCGCATCCCCGACATGCTGGATCTGATGCGCCGCTTGCAGAGCGAATACGTGGGCGTGACCGTCGATTTCGGCAACAACTACGTGCTGATGGAGGACCCGGTCGAGATCGCCAAGGCGTTTGCGCCGTACGCCTATTCGGCCCACATCAAGGACCACCAGTTGCAGGAGTACGAGGATGGGTTCCTGCTATTGGACGCGCCCCTGGGCGACGGCATCATCGACCTGCGGCAAGTCATCAACACCCTGCGCGGCGCCCAGCCATCGATCAAATTCACGCTGGAGACGATGACGCGCGATGCGCTGGAAGTCCCCTGGTTGACGGACAAATACTGGGCGACCTTCGGGCCTGGCGACTTGCCTGGCCGCGACTTGGCGCGGACGGTCGCGACCGTCCGTCGGACGCAGCCGAAGGAGCCGTTCGCGAAGATCAGCGCCCTGCCGGTGGAGGAGCAGTTGCGGTTGGAGGATGAGAACAACCGCAAGGGCTTGGCCTACGCGCGGGACGTTTTGGGCCTTTAGCGCGACTTATTTTCGAACAGGAACAGGCCGCCTTTGCCCGGCACGACGATATCGAGGTCGCCGTCGCCGTCGAGATCGACGACCGGAATCTGCATTCCGGCGCCGACGCGTCCCCCGAAGTCGAGGACGTGACGCACCCACTCCTGCTTCTGGCCCGTATCGACGCGCTGATACCAATACAGCCCGAGCGGCTCGCGACCGCCGGGGTCATGGCCGTTGTGGGCGTAGAGGCGCTTGCCGGTGACGAGCTCCAGCTTGCCGTCGCCGGTGAGGTCAACCGGCGTCATCGCGTGCGCCTGCGACCAGGCGTCGTCGATGAGCTGCTCCTTCCAGTCGACGGCGCCTGAAGCGGAGCGCTGCTGCTGGAGCCAAAAAACGCCATAGTCATGAGCGCGTGAGGTGACCACGTCGTTGAGCCCGTCGCCGTCCACGTCAAAGACGTAGAGGAAGCCCAGCTTGTCGTAGTTCCAGTCGGCATGGAAGGTCCAGTCGCCTTGGGTGGGGTCGGCCGGCGCCTCCAGCCAGCCCTCGGGGGTGAGGATGTCATTGCGGCCGTCCCCGTTCACGTCTCCGGCGCCGATGCCGTGGCCATGCAGCTTGTTGGAGACGATGTGGCGGTTCCACTTCACGTCCTTGCCGCGGCCTTCGCGCTTGTACCAGGCGGTGTAGCCCTCGCGCCCGCCGTACTGCGGCAAAACCTCTTCAGCCAGGCCGTCGTTGTCGAGATCGACCAGAAAGGCGAACTCGGTGGGGCTGCCCTGGTCGATGATGTGCTCCTTCCATAAACCCTTGCCGTCGCCGGGGTTTTCAAACCAAGCGACTCGGCGCGAGCCCCAAGCGGCGGTGATGATGTCGATGTCGCCGTCGCCATCCACGTCCAGCGGCAGATCCGAGAAGTCGTCGAGGTAGTTGTTGAAGATGAAGTCTTTCTTATACTGATGCTTTTTCCAGGTTGGGCCTTCGTACCAGTATTCGCCGGCGATGATGTCGAGCTTGCCGTCGCCGTTGATGTCGGCGACGGCGCAGGCTTCAGCGCGGCCCAGGTCGATGGTGTGGCGTTCGAAGGGAATTTCGTCGGACGCGAACGCGGCGAGCGCGACGAATGGCAGGAAAAACTTGATTCGCATGGGGCCTTGGGGGACATTCATTATAGGCGTTAATCCGATGTATCGACGAACCTTCCTCTCCGGCCTGGGCTGCGGCGTTCTTGCTGTGGCGCAGCAGCCCGATCCGCCGTTTCGACTCCCGTCCAACGCCCGGATGGAAAAGGACGTGGTTTACGCCTCGCCCGGCGGGCGCGACCTGCGGATGGATCTGTTCCGGCCGGCTTCGGGAGGCAACTTCCCCGGCATTGTCTTTGTCCATGGCGGCGGATGGAAAGGAGGCTCCAAGACGCAGTTCCATCGGCAGGCCGCCCACATGGCGTCCAAGGGCTTCGTCTGCGCTTGCGTGGAATACCGTCTCTCCGGCGAGGCCAAGTGGCCGACCTGCATTGACGACTGCAAGGCGGCGGTGCGCTGGTTTTGGGAAAACCGCTATCGGCTGAACGTGGACCCGTTCCGGATCGGAGCGGCGGGGGGCTCGGCGGGCGGCCATCTGGCGGCGATGATGGGCGTGAGCCAGCGGCGGGACTCGTTCGGCGCCCACCTGGCCAACCCCGGGCCGAGCAGCAAGGTGGCGGCGGTGGCTGTTTTCAGCGGCGTATTTGACGTCACGGCGCTTGCGTCGCGGATCCCCGGTCATGTCGAGACCTACTTCCGGCCGTTGTTCGGCGCCACGCCCGAGGAGAACCCGGACGTTTACGCGCAGGCCTCGCCAATCACCTATGTCGGCAAATCGACGCCGCCGATCCTCGCCCTGCACGGCACGGACGACAAGACGGTCCCTTACGAGCAGCCGCTGGCTTTTCAGAAGGCGATGCAGGCGGCCGACGTGGAGTTTGAGCTCTTCACGGCCGAGGGCGCCGGTCACGGATTCTTCAACTCGCCGCCCTGGTACGACAAGACGCTTGCCGCCATGGAAGCCTTCTTCGTGCGTACGCTGAAGGGGTGAGCGCCCCCCGCATCTTTGAGCCTGATTACTACCGCCGGCTGCGAGACATCGAGCGCCGGCACCCCTGGGCGCGCTCGATGCGACGGCTGGAGTCGCGGCTGCTGGAGCGCTACGTCCCGGTCAATGGGCCGGCGCGGGTGCTCGACGCGGGCTGCGGCGCGGGGATCTTCCTCGCTGAGCTGACCGCGCTGCGCGGCGGCGCCTGGGCCGTGGGAGGCGACATCGCGCAGCCGGCAGTGCGGCTGGCGATGCAGACCGGCGTGCTGCGTCCGTTGCAACTCGACGTGCGGGCGCTGCCCTTCGCCGACGAGTCGTTTGACGTGGTGGTCTCCAATGATGTTTTGCAGCACTTGGGCGACGCTGAGGCGCTGGCCGCTCTGGCGGAGGCGCGGCGGGTGCTGCGGCCCGGCGGCTCGCTGCTGCTGCGGACGGCCGCCCGTCGCGGAATCCTGTGGAAGCGTCATCGCGACACGGCCGACTACTGCCAGCGCAACCGTCCCAAGATGAAACGAATGCTGGCCGAAGCCGGTTTTCAACCCCGCTTTACGGCGCGGGCCAACTGGCTTCCCGGGGTGCTGGCGGATGTTCGGGCGCTGTTGGCGCCGCGTCCGACGGGCGATGAGGGCCTGGAACTGAATCCCGATGAGCCGGACTGGAAGGCGCGGCTGCTGGAGATTTATTGGGGTTGGGAGCGCCGATTGATCTTCGGCCTGGGGCTGCGGTTGCCGCTGGGGCACACGCTGGTGGCGCTGGCGAGAAAGCCGTAGGCCACAGCCGATGCGCGCAAACCCGACGCGCTGGCATTGGATACGCCGCCATTCGACGCACCGACATCCGACGCAATGACATCCGACGCAATGAGCCTCCCGGCTCATTGAAGAAAGCGTGTGCGGCGAAGATGAAGTGTGAGGCGAAGATAGCGTGCGCCGTGAGGGCGGGCCGCGATTTGCTACGATACCAGCCGCTATGTCCCATTGCTCGAAGCTCCTTTTGGGGTTGCTGATTCTACCCCTCCTGGCCCTCGGACAGACCGTCCCCAAGACCGTCGATCAGGTCGCCCGCCCCGGCGGCAAGCTGCCCGGCAGCCCGAAGATCGCGCTGGTGAAGGTGGCCGACGGCTTCCACGACCCCACCAACGTCGCCAACGCCGGAGACGGCTCCGGGCGCATCTTCGTGGTCGAGCGCGTGGGGCGCGTTCGCATTGTCGAAAAGAGCGGCAAGGTGCTGCCCGAACCGTTTCTCGACCTGACCAACATCAATCCGCTGGGCAGCGATGTCCAGACGGGATTTGTCGAGCAAGGTCTGTACTCGATCGCCTTCCACCCGCAGTTCAAGAAGAACGGCTACGTCTTCGCCCACTACGCCTCGTTGCCGTTCAACGGCGACGGCGTGATCGTGCGCTTCACGGTGGATAAGAAGAGCCCCAATAAGCTCACGCCGGAGCGCACCAACGCCACCGCGAAGGTCATCATGCGCATTCCGCAGCCGTACTACAACCACAACGGCGGCCAAATCGAGTTCGGGCCCGACGGCTACCTCTACATCGGCTCCGGCGACGGCGGCTGGGAGGGCGATCCCTACGAGGCCGGCCAGGATTTGGGCACACTGCTGGGCAAAATGCTCCGCATTGACGTGGACGTCAAGGACGACTCGCTGCCCTACCAGATTCCGCCGAGCAATCCCTTCGCCCGCGCCGCCGACGAGCGGTTGATGGTGCTCTTTGGCGTGACCGAGGAGCAGTTTGCGCAGATCAAGACCCGCGCCCGGCCTGAAATCTGGGCCTACGGGTTGCGCAATCCCTACGAGTTTTCGTTTGACCAAAAGGCCGGCCACTTGTGGATCGCCGATGTGGGGCAGAACCACTGGGAGGAGATCGACTTTCAGCCGGCCTCGTCGAAGGGCGGAGAAAACTACGGCTGGAACCGCTTGAACGGCACGAAGTGCTTTCCGATGACTCAAGAGAACGACGAGTGCGCGAAGGTCGGCGTTCTGCCGGCGGCCGAGTATCCGCACGAGGTTCCCTACCCAGGCGCGCAGCCGCTCAAGGACGACTGGGGCTGCTCGGTGGAAGGCCTGGGCGTGGCCAACTACGGCGGCATGGACGGCGTCTACTTGGTGGGCGACTGGTGCTCGGGCCGGGTTTTCGGCGTGGGTTGGGATAAGTCGGCGTCGAAGTGGCAGCTTGAGGAGCTCGCCCACACTAACCTCCAGTTCACCGCCGGCGGCTATGACGAGGACGGCAACGTGCTGGCGGTGAATTGCTACTGCTTCTACACTTCCGACAAGGGCGCCACGGGCAATCCGCCGGGCGCTCTGTGGCGGGTTGGTGCGGCTGATAAGGTTCCGCCGGGCGCCGAGGTGGCGCGGACGATTACCGAAGGCGGCGCGGATCTGGAGCCGCGGCGGGAGGGCGACCCGATCACCTTCCTCCACCCGCTCGACAACAAGCCGATTGAGCTGAACCTGATGCCCGGCGACCAGGTTACCGACGCAGTGGCGTCGTTCCGCGAAACGGGCAAGAACCCCTATTCAGGCCAGGCGGCGGCGATCGCCGCCGGCAAGGAGCCCTACACACAGTGGTGCGCCGGCTGCCATCTGGCTGACGGCACGGGACGAATCGGCTCGAACCTGGTGGACGATCAGATTCGCTATCCGCGCGCCAATACCGATATCGGCATTTTCGAGGTGATCTATGCGGGCGCGAGCGGCGCGATGCAGGCGTTCGGCGACCGGATTTCGCAGGATGACATCTTGAAGATCATGGCGTTCATGGAGAGCTTGAAGAAGAAGTAGAAGAAGGGACTTGGGACCAGGGACCAGTGTCCCGTCCAGCGTGGTAGGCTTTAGCCCCGGGCTTCAGCCCGGGGTCAGAGCAGACTGCGGCGCCCCTTCAGGGCGAAAAGCGAGTTCGGTCAACAGGGGGTTGGGCGAGAAGGAGTGCAGGGAATGCGACGGGCTTGGGGTGGATTGGCGGTGGCCGCGGCGCTGGCTGCGGGACCGGCGAGCCCGCCGCTCGGCTTGGACGCCTACATGCCCACTCCCGCCGACAACCCGCTGACGGTCGAGCGCGCCGCCCTGGGCCGTAAGCTCTTTTTTGACAAGCGCTTATCGGCGGATTCGAGCGTCTCCTGCGCGTCCTGCCATGAGCCCGAGATCGGCTTTACCGATCGTGAGCCGTTGGCCGTGGGTGTTCGCGAGCAACGTGGGACCCGCCGCACTCCCCGGCTAATCAACCGCGGCTACGGACAGATTTTCTTCTGGGACGGCCGCGCTTTGAGCCTGGAGGAGCAGGTTCTTCAGCCGATCAAGAACCCGATCGAGATGGATCTGCCCTTGACCGAGGCCGTCAGCCGCGTGGCCGCGGACCCGGAGTACGCGGCGGCGTTCCGTGAGGCGTTCGATGCAGACCCCTCCCAGGAGACGATCGCCAAGGCGCTGGCTGGCTATGTGCGCACTATCGTCTCCGGCGGCTCGCCCTACGACCGCTATGTCGCCGGCGAGCCCGACGCGCTGACCGCCAAGCAAAAGCGCGGGTTGGAGCTGTTTCGTGGCAAGGCGGCCTGCGCGGTTTGCCACTTGGGGCCGAACCTTACTGACGAGGAATTCCACAACACGGGCGTCGGCTGGAAGGACGGCAAGCCGGCGGATCTGGGGCGCGCCGAGGTCACCGGGCATCCGGCGGACCGCGGCGCGTTCAAAACCCCGACGCTGCGCGAAGCGGCTCTGTCGGGGCCGTACATGCACGACGGCAGCCTGGCGACGCTGGAAGACGTGATCAAGTTCTACAACGACGGCGGCGAGCCCAATCCTTACCTCGACCCCGACATGCAGCGCCTGGACCTGACCGAGGCCGAGATCGTCGACCTGACGGCTTTTCTGGAGGCTCTCAATGGCGAGATCCGGGAAGGCCCTGCGCACGAGTGACGCCGCCGCGCTTCAATTTCATACAACGTTCACCTGACTGAAACAGATCGCTGACACGTCGCCGCTATCCTGGCGTCAGATGGGGCGGCTCTACGCTTCCGCGCGCTCGAAACCCATCGTTTTTCTTTAGAGGAGAGATGATGAGAACCATTGCAAGGGCGGTCGCCCCGGCGGCGCTAGCGCTGAGCCTACTGTCCGCGCCCGCGCTGGACGCCCAGAACTGCAGCTCCGGTCCGCTGCGGCTGCAGGTCCTGCACAGCTCGGATAACGAGTCGTCTTTCTTGGACCCGAACACCTTGGAGCCGAAGGTCCTGCACTACGCTGCGTTGTACGAAGGGCTCACCGCTCTGGCTCGGCGCGAAAACATGGCGTCCATCCATGTGACCGCCGGCGACCACACCTTGCCGGGCCCGTTCTATCTGGCTGCCGAGCAGGTTGCCGAATACGGCGCTCCGGGTCTGGCCGACATCGCGATCTATAACGCCATGAATCTGGCCGCCAACGGCATGGGCAACCACGAGTTCGACGGCGGCATCAATGATGCAGCGCGAATGATTAACTTCGCCAACTATCCCTGGGTGGCCGCGAACCTGGATTTTACGAATGTGATCACGGCGACGGGCGTGCCGCCGATCCAGATCGGCGCCGACGCCGGCCGCGCAGTCGATAACGCCGGCAAAGTCTCCAAGTCGACCATCTTGGAGCTCAACGGCGACTGCATCGGCTTTGTGGGCCGCGCTCCGGCGGACTTCTTCAACGTCATCGCCGATCCGCCCAATACGATTCCAGGGCTGGATTTCGTGGGCGGACGCGGCGAAGGCAACCAACCGAACGTCTCGGCCATCCCGCAGGTGCTAGCGCAAGTTGACGAGCTCAAGAGCAAGGGAGTGAACAAGATCATCTTGATCGATCATGCCCAGGACTTCTCGGGCGATCCTCTCTCGGCCAACTTGCTGCGCGACATCGATATTGTCGTGGCCGCGGGCAGCACCGGGTTCATGGCGCGCTCGACGCCTTCGGGTCCGTTTAACCTGCTGCGTCCCGAGGACTCCCCTGGGGCCGCCTACCCGACTGTGCGGACGGATTCGCAGGGCAACATTGTGCTGGTGGTCAACAGCGACCAGCTCTATCGCTACATCGGCAACCTGATGGTCACGTTCGATGCCGCCGGCCGCATCACCGCGGTTGACGAGCGTAGCGGACCGATCGCGACGACCGAGCAGGGGGTGGCCGCGCTGGAAGCCTTCTTGGGTCGGGACTTGGCGCCGACGCCCTGCTCGACG